>DATGOH010000085.1:0-5011 GCA_035306165.1 Ferdinandcohnia sp. | reverse complement strand
CGGCCGGGGAACGATCGAGGACGAGCGGACCGACGTCTTTCGCCAGCACGCGCGAGTCCCGGTGGACATCCTCTTCGTCATCGACAACTCGGGCTCCATGTCCGACAAGCAGCGCGCGGTGGCGGCCGGCTGCGAGCAGTTCATGCGCTACGCGATCCAGCAAGGGATCGACTTCCACATCGGCGTGACGACCACGGGGATCACGCGCTCGGTGGGCGGGTGGACGGACTGCCCGGGCGGCGCCTACGGCGGCGAGGCCGGCAGGCTCTTCCCCGTGAACCGCCAGCGCGCCCGCTGGGTGACGAGCAGCATGCCGGACGCGGCGCAGGTCTTCGCGGAGAACGTCCAGGTGGGCACCTGCCACTGGTTGGAGCAGGGCCTCGAGGCCGCCTACCGCGCGCTCACCTCGCCGCTGGTGGACAACATCGACCATCCGAACACGGAGCTGCCGCTCGACGGCAACCTCGGCTTTTACCGGCCCGAGGCCCGGCTCTCGGTGGTGATCATCTCCGACGAAGACGACCAGTCCGATCGCTCGACCTCCTTTTACTCGGCGTTCTTCCGTGGCCTGAAGGGGCCGGGTCGCGAGCACGAGGTCTCGGTCAACGTGGTCGTGGGCAAGGGCTGCGGCTTCGCCGCCGAGGAGGGGTTGCGCTACATGGACGTGGCGCGCGCCACCTCGGGGATGATCGAGCCCATCTGCACCTCGGACTGGGGCAAGGCCCTGGGAAGGCTCGCGGAGCAGAGCTTCGGCTACACGCTGCGTTTCCCCTTGGCGGCGGTGCCGGAGGGGACTCCGCGGGTGCGCGTGGATGGGGTGGAGGTGCACACCGGTTGGACCTACGTGGAGGACGAGAACGCGGTCGTCTTCACGGAGGACGGCGCACCCCCTCCGGGCTCGCTGGTGGAGATCACCTACGTACCGGCATGTTGAGCGGCGAGGGGGTATACTGGGGGAGGTGAGTTCTTCCGAGTTGCGCCCCCTTTCCGAGGTCGCGCGCCTCCCGCTGGGTCCCAAGGAGGCACGCGCGCTCTGCTCCGCCGTCGTCGCCAACGTGGACAAGGCCCTGGTCGGGCGCCGCGAGGCGGTCGTCTTTTGCCTCGTGGCGTTGGCGGCGCGAGGTCACCTCCTCCTCGAGGACGTCCCCGGCGTGGGCAAGTCGAGCCTGGCGCTCGCGCTCGCCCGATCGTTCGGACTGCCCCTCTCGCGCATCCAGTTCACGAGCGACCTCCTGCCCTCCGACGTTCTCGGGGTCTCGATCTGGGACGCGAACGAGAGGCGCTTCGTCTTTCGCAAGGGGCCGATCTTTTCGCACGTGGTTCTCGCCGACGAGCTGAACCGCACGCCGCCCCGCACCCAGAGCGCGCTCCTGGAGGCCATGGCGGAGGGGCAGGTCTCGCTCGACGGGGAGACGCGGGCGCTTCCGCGGCCCTTTTTCGTGATCGCCACGCTCAATCCGCAGGAGCAGCAGGGCACCTATCCGCTGCCGGAGTCGCAACTCGACCGCTTCCTGTTGCGGCTTTCGCTCGGCTATCCCGGGCGCGAGCAGGAAAGGGCGCTGCTCGTCACCCGCCGCCTCGACGATCCCGTGGCCGCGCTCTCGGCGGTGGCCTCGCGCGAGGATCTGGTCCGGCTGCAGGCCGGGGTCGAGGAGGTGCGGATGGACGAGGCGGTGGCGGACTACATCCTCTCCATCGCGGCCGCCACGCGCTCGGATCGGCGATTCTCGCTCGGCGTCTCCACGCGCGGCGCGCTGGCGCTCGCGGCTGCCTGCCGCGCGCACGCCCTGCTCGACGGGCGCGACTTCGTCCTCCCGGAGGACGTCAAGGCCCTGGCCGTTCCCGTTCTCGCCCACCGCGTGCAGGTGGCGGGGCGGGACGACGGATCGCAGGGAGCGGCGGAGGCCATCGAGGACCTCCTCCACACGCTTCCCGTGCCGGAGTAGGCCTTGTCCTTCTGGAAGCGACTGGCCGCCACGGCGCGCCTCTGGTGGAAGGTGATGCGCATGCAGCGCGTCACCCGCGAGGGCTGGTTCTACTTCGCCTTCACCCTCGCGGTGGGCGTGGCGGCGATCAACACCGGCAACAACCTCCTCTACCTGGTCCTCGGCCTTCTGGTTTCCCTGCTCCTCCTCTCGGCCTTCCTCTCCGAGACGGTGCTCTCGGGACTGCGCATCGGCCGCGAGCTCCCGCCCTACGGCGTGGTGGGGCAGCCCTTCCGCGTCGGCGTGGTGGTGGAGAACCGCAAGCGCCGCCTCGCCTCGCACTCGCTCGTCATCTCCGAGCTCGGCGTGGACGGCGCGCGCACCTTCGTGGCGCGGGTGGGACCCGGCGAGTCGGTGCGGGCCTTCTGGACCGGCGTGGAGCCACGGCGGGGGGTGCTCCGGCTCTCCGGATTTCGCATCACCACGCGCTTCCCCTTCGGCCTCTTCGAAAAGAATCGGGAGGTCTTCCTGCCGGCGGAGATCCCCATCCATCCGCTCGGCCTGGCGAGCGGCGACGCCGAGGTTCTCTCGGCGGCGCCCGGGCAGGTTCCCGTTCCCGCGCCCGGGCAGGGGCTCGACTTCCACGCGCTGCGCGCCTACCGCCCCGGCGACGATCTCCGCCAGATCCACTGGAAGGCGACGGCGAAGACGGGCCGGCTCGTGGCTCTCGAGCGAGAACGGGAGCGACAGCGCCGCGTCACCCTGCTGGTGGACACGCGGCAGGCGCGCGCGCCGGAGGATCTCGACGGCGCCGCCGATCGCCTGGTGGCGGTGGCGCGTCGGTTGGTGGGGGAGGGCTGCGAGGTCGGCCTGCGCACCCCCGACCACGAAGTCCCGCCGGGCATCGGGCGATCGCAGCTCTTGCGCCTCGCCGATCGCGCCGCCCGCCTCGCGCCCGCCGCGGCCGACGCGTCCGCTCCCCAACCTTTCGCCGGCACGGTGGGGGTGTCGATCCCCCTCGGTGCCGCGCCCACGCCGCCGCGGGAGGCGCGCCCGCCCGGACCGCGGTGGGTGCCTCCGAAGAGCGGTGCGCTCGCCCTCTTCGGCACGCAGCGGCTCGCGCTCTTTCTCGCCCTCTTGCTCGCTTTCGGCTCGCTGCTCATCTCCGGGGAGCTGCCGGTGCTCGCCGCCTTCGCATTCGTCGGCGCATCGGCCGCCGCGCTCGTGCGGCGCACGGAATCGACGCGCCACGTACGCACGGTGAATGCCCTCACCTTGCTCGCCTTCGCGCTCGCCTTGGCGGCGGTGCTCGTGCTCGGCCTCGACGTGATGGTGGTGGCGCCGACCTTCGTGGTGGTCTTGGCGGCGTTGCGCCTCTTCGCGCGCAAGGGGCCGGGCGACGATGCGCTGCTGCTCCTCATGGCGCTGATGATGCTCGCCGGCGGCGCGGCGCTCACCGGGGATCTCTCCTACGGCCTGGTCTTCGCCGCCTTCGCGGTGGCGGGAACCATCGCGCTCGCCACCACCCACCTGCGGCGGGAGGTCGAAGCGGTGGCCGGCCCGGACGCGAGTCGCGCGCCCGGGACGGTGAGCGCCTCTCTGCTCGGCTTTCTCGGCGGGCTGTCGTTTTTCGTCCTGCTCGGCTCGGTGGCGCTCTTCGTCACTTTCCCCCGCGTCTCGGTGGGGATCCTCTCGCGGGCGGAGGGACCGAAGGTCGGCGCCGCCGGAGACCGGATCGAGCTCGGCGGGGTGGGGGTGCCCAAGGACGATCCCACCCCGGTGATGCGGGTGCGCTTCAGCGGCCCTCGACCGCCGGAGATCTACTGGCGGACCGCCGTCTTCGAGTCCTGGGACGGGAAGGGCTGGTCGCGGCACGAGGGGCGGCGCCAGAACGTGGCCGGAGGCGGGGGGATCTTCTTTTTGCAGCGTGGGGGTGGCGGCCAGGACGTGGAGGCGGAGATCGACGTGCTGAAGGACGTCCCCGCCTTGCCGGTTTTCGGCACGCCCATCTCCTTGCGCTTCTTCACGCGGCGAGGCCAGCTCGCGCCGGGGCTGACGGCGGTGGACGACGGCAGGCTCGAGGTGCACAACCCCCCCTCGCCACTGCGTTACCGGCTGCGCGCGTCGCTCGAGCCGGTCCAGGCGACGCCGCCGGACCCGGTATGGAGCGAGGTGCCGGAAGGGCTCGACCCGCGTGTTCTCGAGCTCGCGGCGTCGTTCGACGAGGAACGGCCCGATGAACTCGCCCGCGCGATGGTCGAGTGGTTGCAGCGGGAAAACCGATACACGCTCGAGTTGCCCGGCGAGGTGGAGGATCCCATCGCGCACTTCCTCTTCGAGCGGAAGGAGGGGCACTGCGAGTTCTTCGCCACCGCGCTCACGCTCCTGCTGCGCATCCGCGGCATCCCCGCGCGCGTGGTGAGCGGCTACTACGGCGTGTCCTGGGTGGAGGCGGGCGGATACTGGGTGGTGCGGGAAGGCGATGCCCACGCCTGGACCGAGGCCTGGATGCCGGGGCGGGGGTGGGTCCTGCTCGACGCGACGCCGGCGGCGGAGCGGCCCGGTCTGGCCGAAGGGCCGTGGGCGAGCCTCGTCCAATGGATCGACGTCTGGCGGATGCGCTGGGCGAACTGGGTGCTCGACTTCGACGCCCGGACGCAGGGGCGGCTGTGGCGGCGGGTGGCCACGGCGATGGTCGGCGCCTGGGGTACCATGGGGCGGGGCCGTCCGCTCGTCGGCCTGCTCGCCGTGGTGGCCATGGCGGTAGGCCTCGGGCTGCTCGCCGTCTTCCTTCGTCGCGCCTGGTCGGGGCGGGAGCCACGCCTGCGGGGCTCGGCCGACCGTCGCCGGGCGGTGCGCCTGTACCGCAGGGTGCGGTCGCGGCTTCGGGCGCGGGGCATCGGCCTCGAACTCGGCCCCTCCGCCACCGCCGAAGAGTGGCTCGAGGCCGCCCGGGCCGGTCTCGGCCCGCAGGAGACGGCCGCCGTGGTCGCCTCCCTCCGCGCCTATCAAGCCGCGCGCTTCGGCGACGCCCCCCTCCCCGCCGACAAGGCCCGCCGCCTCCTCCGGCTGCTTCCGTAGGAGCC
>DATGOH010000084.1:0-13305 GCA_035306165.1 Ferdinandcohnia sp. | reverse complement strand
CCCAGCACGACGACGATGGCGCAGCCGACGACGTTGTACCAGAGGAAGCCCAGGTCCGAGGTGAAGAAGAGGGCGAGGACGACGGCCTGGGCGATGAGCGCCGCCGGGAAGACGGCCCTCGCGCCGACCCGCTTCAAGAAGAAGGCGACGACGAAGAGGCCGAGGACGGTGCCGTAGAAGATGGAGCCGAGGATGTTGACGGCCTGAATCAGGTTGTCGACGAGGGAGGCGAAGCTCGCGAAGGCGATGGCCACCAGCCCCCAGAAGACGGTGAAGACCTTGGAGGCGAGCAGGTCGTGCCGCGGATCCTCCTCCTTGCGGCGGCGGTGGCGCCGGTAGAGGTCGACCATCGTGGTCGAGCCGAGCGCGGCGAGCTCGCTGGCACTCGAACTCATGGCCGCAGCGAAGATGACGGCGAGCAGCAGGCCGACCAATCCCTTGGGCAGATGGGCGAGCACGAAGGAGATGAAGACGAAGTCGGACTCCTTCGCGTCGTCGTCGGGAACCGCCTCCGCGGCGAGCGCCTGCGCCTGCTTGCGCACCTCCTTCACCTCGGCGTGCGCCGCGCGCAGCCGCTCGCGCGCAGCGGGATCGTCCTTTGCAGCGAAGTAGGCGGCAGCGGCCTCGCGCTGCGCGGCGAAGGCCGTGTCGAAGCGCGCCTCGAGCGCCTGCCACTCCTTGGCCCGCGCCTCGGCCACGCGCGCGGAGACCGAGGGATTGAAGTGCAGCGGGGGCTTCTCGAAGAGATAGAAGGCGAAGACGAGGATCCCGACGAAGAGGATCCCGAACTGCATCGGGATCTTGAAGAGGCCGTTGAAGACCAGGCCGAGGCGGCTCTCGGTCACCGAGCGGCCGGTGAGGTAGCGCTGCACCTGCGACTGGTCGGTGCCGAAGTAGGAGAGCGCGAGGAAGAATCCTCCGGTGATCCCCGACCAGAAGTTGTAGCGGCTCGTCCAGTCGAGGTCGAAGCGCACCACCTGCATCCGGTCGAGCGCCCCCGCCACCTTCACCACCCCGGGCAACGTCACGCCCTCCGGTAGGCGCCAGAAGGCCACCAGGCCCGCGACGCACATCCCCAGCAGGATGACGATCATCTGCTGCTTCTGGGTGCGCGCCACCGCGTTCGAGCCGCCGCTCACCGTGTAGACGATCACGAGCAGGCCGATCCCGACGATGAGCAGATCCATCCGCCAGCCGAGGATGGTGCTGAGCACGATGGAGGGCGCGTAGATGGTGATGCCCGCACCGAGGCCGCGCTGGACGAGAAAGAGGATCGCGCCGAGGAAGCGCACGCGGCCGTCGAAGCGGTGTTCGAGGTACTCGTAGGCCGTGTAGACGTTGAGCCGGTAGTAGATGGGGACGAAGACGGCGGCGATGACGATCATCGCCAGGGGCAGCCCGAAGTAGAACTGCACGAAGCCCATTCCGTCCTGGAAGGCCTGCCCCGGCACCGAGAGGAAGGTGATGGCGCTGGCCTGGGTGGCCATGATGCTCAGCCCGATGGTGGGCCAGCGCACGGTGCCGTCGCCCTTGAGGTAGCCCGCCACGTCGCGGACGTTGCGCGAACTCCACACCCCGGCGACGACGATCCCCAACGTGGTGCCGAAGAGGACGATCCAGTCGATCGGGCTCACGACGCCCACCTCGTCAGCGCGGCGAAGAGGACGGTCAGGAGCACGAGCTCGCCGACGAGAAGCAGGTAGACGTTGCGCCAGCTCCCGAGGAAGGGAGGCGGCTCCTCCTGGGGCGGCGCCTTCGCCTGCGGCGTCTCAACGGGCTGCTTGATCAACGGGCGTCTCCCTCGGTTCGCGCGCGATGAGGTTCAAAAAGAGCCGGTAGGCGCCGGGCACGCCCGCCGGAAGCTGCCGGAAGAACGAAAGCCCCGTGTAGACGAAGCGCCCCGCGCCGTGGTTGGCCACCACCACGCTTCCCTCCTGCGGCGCCTCGCCCGGATCCGCGCAGCGGAACAGCGGCTGGTAGCGCTGGTCCCACGACGCGGCGAAATAGAGGCCGCGCTCCTGCACCCAGCCCTCGAAGTCCTTCGCCTCGATGCGGTGCGGCCGCAGGAGCAACGGGTGCGCGGGATCCACGAACTCCATCGCCGCCGTCTCGTCGGTGACGCGGCCCGGGCCGATGCGCAGCTCGTAGGGGCCGATGGCCTGCTCGAAGGGCGCCCAAACGTTGGCCACGAGGTACTGCACGAGCAGTGTCCCGCCGCGGTGCACGTAGTCCAGCAAGCGCGGCGTCAGGCCCCCGAGTTCGGGGCGGGTGTTGTGCGCCCGCACGCCGAGCACGATCGCGTCGAAGCGATCGAGGTCGCCGGTGCGCAGCGTCTGCTCGTCGAGGATCTCCACGCGCACGCCCACGTGCGCGAGGTCCTCGGCCACCGAGTCGCCCGCCCCCGGCAGATAGCCGACCAATCCGGAGGGGATCTCCAGCTCCGCGGGGACGAGACGGATCGACACCGGTCGCAACAGCGTGCGCGGCGGAATGTGCGGGTAGTCGATCCGATCCGCGCGCACCGCCCAATCGCGGCCGCCCACGCGCAAGCGCGGCCGGATCTCCGCCTCCCGCGCGCCGGGCGCCGCGCGCACCTCGACCTCGACCACGCGCTCCTGGCCGAAGCCCTCGATGCGCACGGGAATCTGTGCGGGCGTCGCGGTCCACCCCGCCGGGAGATCGAGGTGGATGGTGCCCTCCAGCACGTCCACCATCGCGCGCACGGTGAGTGCGAGGCGCTGTGTCTTCCCCAAAGGAAAGAGGATCGCCTCCCGCGCGGGCGTGAGGGTCCCCGGCGGCGCGACCTGCACCTCCTCGATCCGCTCGCCGTGGACGCGGTCGGTGTAGACGTGGACCAGCGGCGCGCGCACCTCGAGCCGCGCGTCGCCGAAGCGGAGGACGAAGCCCGCCGCGAAGGGCGCCGGGTCGCGGGGCCGACCCACTTCCTCCCACGAGCCCGCCGCGAAACGGCCCTCGGTGGCGGGGCCGCGCAGCCAGGAGGGCACCGAGATCGGCGCGCGCTCCGGCGCGTGCAAGGTGGCCTCGAAAACGCGGACCTCGTTCAGCGGGAGGGTCTGCTCCACCTCGAGGACCTCGCCGCCGGGGAAGCGGATCTCCTCGAGCTCCACCTCCACCGGCCGACGCACCACGACCTCGGCGCGCAGCGGAAGGCTACCGCCCGGCGCCACCGCCGGCCGCGGCGCCTCCAGGCGCACGAAGATCCCGGCCGCCCGCGCGATCAGCTCCTCGATCGCTGCGCGCGCCTCGCGCACCCGCACCTCGTCGGGGAGGGCGTCGAGCGCGGCGCGGGCGGCGAAGAGGTGCGGGATCGCCGCCTCGGGGCGGTCGCGATCGAGGGCCGCGCGCGCGGCGTCCATCGCCTGCACGTAGGGCCGCGCCGCCTCGCCATAGCGCTCCCAGCCCATGGGGATGCCGTCGAAGATGCCCTCCTTCGGCCGGCTCCCCGCGAGCCAGACGAAGTGCTCCTCGCGCTTGCCCCGCTCGCCGATGCGACCGAAGCCCTGGCTCTTGTGCTCGCTGCGCGAGAGCGCGGCGATCTCGCCGTAGCTCAGGCCGAGCCGGGCGTCGTAGCCGCCGACCTCCAGCGGGATGGCGCCCTCCGGGATCTCGCGATGCCGCCACTTCGACACGTTGTAGAGGAGGCGCTCCGCCTTCCAAGGGCGCACGCCCGCGCGGAGCTGCTCGGGGAAGCGCTTCGGATCGGCCGCCGCCTCGAAGGCCAGGCGCGCCAGCCGCGCCGAGGCCATGTGGTGGCCGTGGTTGGGGGGCGTCTCGTCGAAGCGCGCGACGATCACGTCCGGCTCGAAGGAACGGACGATCCACACCACGTCGGCGAGCACCGCCTCCTCGCCCCAGACCTCGAGCGCTTCCTCGAGACGCTTCGAGTAGCCGAAGTCGCGCGCGTTGGTGAAGAACTGCCGGGCGCCGTCGATGCGGCGCGCCGCCAGCAACTCTTCGGTGCGCACGAGATCGAGCAAAGGCCCCTTCTCCGCGCCGATGAGGTTTTGGCCGCCGCCTCCGCGCGTCAGCGAGAGATACGCCACCTGCAGGTGCTCGCCGCTCGCGAGGTAGGCGAGCAGGTGCGTGTTCTCGTCGTCGGGATGCGCGGCGACGTAGAGCACCCGCGCCGTTTTCCCGAGACGATCCAGAGCGTGTGCCAGTTCTCCTGCGTGCATGCTCGCCTCCCTCCCCGCCTGCGCAGACGGCGCCGCCGCGAACACGCAGGCGGCAAGCACCCAGATGCCGAGCCGCTTCATCCGCGCCCTCCCATCACCCGCGCGTACAAGGCTTCGTAGCGATCGATGGCCGGCGCGCGCCGGTAGTGTTCCGCCCGCGCCCGCGCCGCCGAAGCCATCGAGGCGCGCTCGCCCGCCAGAATCCGCAAAGCGGCCTCGGCCAGCGCGTCCGGGTCGAAGGGATCGACGAGGACGCCGGCGTCCTCCCCCACCACCTCCTCGAGCCCGCCGACGCGGTAGGCGACCACGGGCACCCCGCAGGCCATGGCCTCCAGGGCCGCCAGGCCGAAGCTCTCGTCCTCGCTGGTCAGGACGAAGAGATCCGCCTGGCGAAGGAGCGCCGCGTGGTCCGCGCGCTCGCCGACGAAGCGCACCGCACCCTCGAGCCCCAGCGCGCGCGCATGCGCCTCGGTGGCCACCCGCTCGGGACCGTCGCCCACGAAAAGCATCCGCGCCGGTAGCTGGCGGCGCACGCGAGCGAGAACCTCCACCAAATCCGTCGGCCGCTTCACCGGACGGAAATTCGAAACATGGGCGAGGACCGGCGCATCCGCCTCGATGCCGGGGAAGAGGTCCTGCAGGAGCGAAAGGTCGCGCGGCGCCGGCCGGAAGCGCTCCAGGTCCACGAAGTTCGGGATCACGTCGATCGCGTCGTCGAGTCCGAAGACCTCGCGCGCCCGCCGCGCGAGATAGGCAGAGGGCACCGAACGCGCACCGGCCGCACGGAGCGCATGGGCGATGACGGCGTGGTAGGCCGGATCGGCGCCCACCTGCGTCACGTCGGTGCCGTGCAGGGTGACCACGATCGGCGGCGCGCGCCCGGCCAGGGCATGCGCGGCGAGAAGCGCGCTCGCCGCGTGCGGCACGGCGTAGTGCACGTGCACGAGGTCGAGGTCGACTTCGCGCCCCACCTCGATGAGCCGCGAAGCGAGCGCCAGTGCGTAGGGGGGATGGGCGAGGGCGGGGTGCGCCGGCGCGTCGACCACGTGCAGAGAAAGCCTCGCGCGCGGCTCGACGGATCGGGCCGGGGGAGCCGGAACGAAGAGATGCACCTCGTGGCCGCGCTCGGCGAGCCCCACCGCGAGCTCCTGGGCGATCACGCCGCTTCCGCCGATCGCGGAAAACCCCACCACGCCGATCCGCATCACGCCCTCTCGATGTCCTCGTACCGCAGCGATCGGAAGGTCGGATCCAGCGGCGAGACGTTGTCGATCACGGCCCGCACGAAGGCCCGCGCCCCCCAGAGCGCGGCGTAGGGAGCGAGGCCGTGGCAGCGCTCCTGCGGGATGCCCAACGGCAAGAGCGCATCCTTCACCGTGCGCAGATCCTCGACGAGCCTCCCATCCTTGCGCAGATGCGCCCGCGCCACCTTGGAGGAAAATCGAGACACCGCGCGCTCCACGCTCGCGCGCGTGCGCCGCAGCGCGCGTTCGAGCCCCGGTTCGAGCTGCAACAGCGCCGGCGCCCTCCGCTCGAGCGTCTCCACGAAGGGCGCGAGGAGTTCGTGCGAAAGCTCGACCGCCGAGGGGGCCTCGCCGCGGCGCAGGTGCGCGACGAGCTCCTCTTCGCTCCGGCCGAGGTCCTCCTCGGAAAGTCGCAAGCGCTCGAGGCGCCGCACGATCCGCCGGTCCAAGATGCGCAGATGCGCGCGCGGCACGAAGAGCGGCATCGGGCGTCCGAAGCGCGCGTACATCGGCGCAAGCTGCGCGAAGTAGGCGAGCTCGCCCGGGCCGCCCACGTAGGCCGCGGTCGGAAGGAGGTGGTCTTGCAATAGCGGCCGCAGGAGCGCGCTCGTCGAGAAGCAGAGGGGGTCGTCCTCGAGCCGCGCCAGGAGGTCGCGTTTCCCGAAGCGGCGCCCGCCGCCGACCTCCGCGAAGTCGTCGCCGACACGTTCGAGCCGATGGCGCGGCCCTTCCCGCCCCTCCGGATGGAAAAAGGAAAGCGGCGCCCCGGGGCGCACGTGGACCGCCGCGCCGAAGCCCGCCGCCTCGAGCGCCCGCACGCGGGCGAGCAGCGCTTCCGAGATCCCCTCCGCGTCTTCGAGGGCCCGGCGGTGCACCTCGCGCGCGACGTGGGCGAAGTCGTCCGTCCGCGGGTCGACGACGACGAGCCCCTCCTCGGCGAAGAGCTCCGCCAACAGCCCCGCGAAGGCCTCCGCCCAGCTTGCGCCCTCGCGGTAGTGCCTCGCGATCGCCCGAAGGTGCTCATCGGCGTGCGGTTGCTCGCGCAAGAGCTCGCCGAGCTCGTCGACGGCGCCGGCGATCTCGGGCCCGAACCGCAGGTGCGCGACCGACCGGCGGTTGTCGCCGTCGTGTGGAAGCTCGATGCCCGTCGGCCTGCCCTGCGGATCGGGGAGCCAGAAGCGCGCGATCTCGGGCAGGTCGTGATCCTCGGTCTGCAGCCAGAAGATCGGCACGGCGGGTGTGCCGCTCTCCTCGGTCAGTAGCCGCGCGAAGCGGATGGCGGTGGCCGCCTTGTAGATGGTGAAGAGGGGCCCGAGAAAGAGCCCCACTTGCTGGCCGGTGACCACCGCCACCGCGCCTCGCCCCAGCGCCTCGAGATGGCGCTCCCGCGCCGGGCTCGGGGCGAGGCCCTCGTTTTGGCGACGGAGGCCGGCGAGGACCTCCGCCGCGATCGGCCGCGCCGCCGCATCGCGTACCGCGCGCAGGCGATCCTCCCGTTGCGCGAAGCAGAGCGGAAAGAAGGCGGACGCCCGGCCCTGGCGGTAGGCCTCGGCCAAAGACCCGCGCGGGGCCCGAGAGGTGCGCTGCGGCTGCATGCCCAGACTACTTCCAGCCGGCGATGGCCCGGTCGACGCCCTCGGCGTAGAAGTTCTCGAAGATGTATTCGCCCTTGCCGAGCGACTGGGCCTTGCGCGCCGCCTCGACCGCCTTCTTCTTCTGGCCGAGCTTGCCGAGGATCTGGGCCTTGACCCAGTGGTTGCGCCAGGTCGGCTGGATGGAAATCGAGGTATCCACGAGCTGCAGCGCGCGCTGCAGATCGACCTCGTTGTCGAGCAGGTACTGCGCCGAGACCGAGTGCGGCATCCACGCCTGCTCCACCGCCTTGTCGATGGAGGCCAGCACGTGGCCGCGGGTGTCCACCCGCAGCGGGATGCGCACGCGGACCTTCTCCCACTCGAGATCGAGGTCGGCGCCCTCGTCGGTGACGTTGGAGAAGATGTAGGTGAGGCGCTCGCGCGGCTCGGCGAGCGTCGTGGGCTCGACCTGGATCCGCGCCACGTCCTGCGCGGCCTCGTAGCCCCGCGTGCCCCAGATCTTCGCATTCGCGTTGAGGATCACCGTCCACGCGCCCGTCTCGTTGGGGACGACGAAGACGGAGTACGAACCCGCCGGGACCTGCGTCTCGCCCACGAAGAAGTCGCGGCTCGCGGTGAGCACGGTGGCGCTGTTTGCGCCGGCGCGCCACAGCTCGCCCCAGGGAACAAGCTCACCCCAGATCCGCCGGCCTTTCACGCCGGGGCTGGAGTAATCCACGGAGAAGTCGGTGATCCCCACCCGCTGCTCCACCTTCGCGCGCGGGCTGGGGTGGGGAACCTCGGGCTGCGCCGAGGCGACGAAAGGAAGGGAAAGCAGCGCCGATCCCCCCAGCGCGACGACAGCTCGACGAATGCGACCGTCCATCGGGTTTCCTCCCTGCGGGCCCGCCTCCGCGGCGGGCCGCTTCGGTCGAGGGACCTTGCCCTCGGAGTGCGTGGAGCGACCGGCGAACCGGAAGGCTTGCCCGCCTATTCCCGGTCGAAGGCGGCGACGAGTTCGGGAGGCGCCTGCACCAGCTCGATGAGCACCCCCTCGCCCGAGAGCGGGAACTCCTCGTTGCCGCGCGGGTGGATGAAGCAGACGTCGTGGCCCGACGCGCCCTTGCGGATGCCGCCCGGCGCGAAGCGGACCCCGGCGGCCTCGAGCGCCTCGACGGCGGCGGGGAGATCGTCCACCCACAGGCCGATGTGGTTGAGCGGCGGCTGATCCACCCGCGGCTTCTTCTCCGGATCGAGGGGCTGCATCAGGTCCACCTCCACGCGGAAGGGCCCCTTGCCCACGACGAGGATGTCCTCGTCCACGTTCTCCCGCTCGCTGCGGAAGGTGCCGACCTGCTCGAGGCCGAAGAGATCCACCCACATCCGGCGCAACGCGGCCTTGTCGGGGCCGCCGATGGCGATCTGCTGCACCCCCAGGATCCGAAACTTCCGTCGCTCCATGGCGGCCCAAACTTTCAGAAAGCCCGCGGCCAGGCAAGCGCGATGAAGGGCGATGGCAGGCTCAGCGCATGCGCTGCTGCAGCGCCTCGTGCGCCTCCCGGAGGCCGTCGGCGATGCGGACGGGGAAGGTGGCGGTCGGCTCGAGTGCGCGCACGCCCTCCGGCAGCGCCTCGATCTGGGCGCGGCATCGGTGCCGCGCCGCCTCGAGGCCGTGGTCGAAAGGGAGGCGCCGGCCCCCGGCCATCACCTGCACGAGGAGGGGCTCGCCCGGATGCGATTCCTCCGCCGAGGCGATCACGTCCTCGACGAAGCGGCCGCCCTCGCTGCGCCGAAAAACCTGCTTGCGGCCCGGGTAGATCGGCTTGCCCGAGGAGAGCTTGGTGCGTCCCTCGCCCTCGTACTCGACCAGCTTGTAGGCGATGTCCAGGGTGGGCGCGTCCGCCGACACCACGAGCCGCGTCCCCACCCCGAAGGCGTCGATCGGCGCGCCGCCGCGAACGAGGTCGCGGATCTTCCACTCGTCCAAGCCCGAGGAAGCGAAGATGCGCACCCTTTGGAGGCCCGCGGCGTCGAGCTTGTCCCGCGCCGCCCGTGCGAGCGCGCCGAGGTCGCCGGAATCGAGGCGGATGGCGGCCACGGTGAAGGCGTCGCCCATCCGCCGCGCCAGCGCGATCACCTCGTCCACCGCCCGCAGGGTGTCGTAGGTGTCCACCAGCAGCGTGGTTCCCGAGAAGAGGCGCGCATAGGCGGCGAAGGCATCCGCCTCCGAGGCATGCGCCTGCACGTAGCTGTGGGCCATGGTGCCGAAGACCGGGATGCCGTAACGGCGCGCCGCCTCCAGGTTGGAGGTGCCGACGAAGCCGGCGATGTAGCTCGCGCGCACCGCCTTGTGGGCGGCGTCCTCGCCGTGCGCACGGCGCGCGCCGAACTCCACCAGCGCCCGCCCCTCCGCGGCGTCCACCATCCGCGCCGCCTTGGTGGCGAGCACGCTCTGCAGGTGGATCTGGTTGAGGACGTACGTCTCGAGCAGCTGCGCCTCGTGGATCGGCGCGACCACCCGGACGATCGGCTCGTAGGGGAAGACCACCGTCCCCTCCGGGACCGCCCAGACCTCCCCCGAAAAGCGCAGCCGCCCCAGCGCCTCGAGAAAGTCCGGGGGAAAATCGCCCTGCCCCGCGAGCCACTCGAGCTCCTCGGGCTCGAAGCGGAAGTTCTCGACGAAGTCGAGCACGTCGGCGAGGCCGGCGGCGACCACGTAGCCCCGGTTCGTGGGGAGCTTGCGGAAGAAGGTCTCGAAAACCGCGATCCCCGTCCGCCCCTCCTCGAGGTAGGCGCGGGCCATCGCGATCTCGTAGAGGTCGGTGAAGAGGGCCGTGCTCAAGGCGTTCCCCGAAGCAACTTGGCGCCCCTCGCCTCCATCTCCCGCGCCGCCGCCTCGCCCTGATCCGGGTCGACCGGGCGGGTGGCGTCGAGGAGCACGACCGTCTCCAGGCCGAGGTCCAGGGCGTCGAGCGCCGTCGCCCGGACGCAGACGTCCTGCGTCAGCCCGCCCACGAAGACCCGGCGCACGCCCCGGCGGCGCAGCAGCTCGGCCAGACCGGTGCCGTCGAAGGCGGAGTTGGCCTCCCGGTGCGGCGCCTCGGCCTTGGAGAGAATCACCGCATCCTTTGGGAGCTCGAGGTCGGGGTGGAACTCCGCCCCTTCCGTCCCCCGGATGCAGTGCGGTGGCCAGGGACCGCCGCGGTGGTGGAAGCTCACGTGATCGGGGGGATGCCAATCCCGCGAGGCGGCCACGAGAGCGCCGCGCCGCACCGCCTCGCGCACCCAGGCGTTCAAGACGGGGATGATCTCGTCGCCTCCCTCCACGGCGAGCGCACCACCCGGGCAGAAATCCTTCTGCACGTCCACGATCAGGAGCGCGTCCTCGGGGCCAAGCGGCCGGTCATCCATCGGACATCCCTCCCGGCGGTGGCCGCCGCAACGGGCTCCTTAGGGATAAGGACGCCCCCTCCCCCCGCCAAGCGTTCGAATTTCCGGTCGGCCTATGGCATGGAGGGCGTTGATGCGCTAATCTGCCGGACTACGATACATTCCAGGATTGCCGCCGACGGTATCCGGTACCCCTGGAGGAGCCATGAATCGCTTTGTCCGGCTGCTCATTCTTGCCGTTCTCGTCGCCGCGCTCGGCGCAGGCTGCGGCAACGAATTCGAACCGACGTCCATTCGCCTCGAGGCCAAGGGCGAGCTTACCGTCGGCGAGATGGTGCAGCTCGAGGTCATCGGCATCGATGCCGAGGGCCGCGAGGAGCCCATCACGGAGGGGCTGTCCTTCACGACCTCCAACGAGTACGTCGCCTCCGTCGATGCCTCCGGCCTGGTCACCGTGCACTCCCGCGCGCCGGTGACCATCACGGCCAAGGCCGACCTCGGTGAGAAGGGCTCGTTCGAGGCCAAGATCGAGACCACGCCGATCTGCCACTACCCCGAGGAGAACTGGGGCCTCTCGCACGGCATGACCGTTCCGCCGCTGCGCTGGAACGCGATGGATCCGTACGGGCAGCCCTACTCCCTGCGGCTCGAGGACGTGTACTGCAACCTCGAGTGGCGTGGCGTGCAGACCCTCCACCTCGTCTTCAGCGCCGGCTGGTGCGGCCCCTGCACCCAGTACGCCGGCATGCTGTCGGCCATGTCCAAGGACCTCAATGCGCTGGGCATGCGGATCGCCACCATCGAGCTCGACACGCTGGTCCCGGGGCAGGACGCCGACCACAGGTTCGCCTACGATCACCTCAAGAAGATCGCGGACTCCGTCGGTGCGCCCGTCTCCGGATTCGCCGCGGGGTTGCGCGACACCTTCCTTGCGGGCGACGAGGACAACTACCGGGAGGAGCTGCGGAAGTTCGTCGTCGTCTTCCCCACCCGGCTCATCGTCCGCACGCGCGACATGCGCGTCATCGCCGACGGCAGCGCGAACGGCCCGTGGTCGGGGACGCACTTTCCCCTGATGGACATCGCCGCGAATCCCGAGGGCGACTGGTCCACGCCCGACTCCAACGGCGAGCCCATCCCCACCGAGCCCAACGAGTGAGGCTCGGCGCATAGCGAAGACGTCGCCCGTTCTCCGCGCCCTTCGGGGCGCTAAGTTCGTTCCGGTCCGCGAAACCGAACCGAGGAGGCGGAAGACATCGGGCGGGGTCTCGTCTAGGATGCACCCCGATGAAGACCTCGATCCCTTTGCAGTCCTGGAGCCTGGCCCTCCTCGCCGCGCTCGCCCTCGCCTGTTCGGAGTCCACGACCCCGGACGGTGCAGGCGGGAGCGGACCGGCCGGAAGCGGTGGTAGCGGCGGCGAGGTCGGGACCGGCGGCACGGGCGGCGACGGCGGCAACGAGATCGTCATCCCGATCGACGAAATCGACACCGGTTGGGAGCCGCAAGTACCGGACGCGATCGACGAGGAGATCCCGGCCGATCCGCGGCCCGAGAGCTGCGACGCGGAGTTCGACTGGATCGCGAAGGTGCGCGGCTGGATCGTCGCCCCGGGCGGCAAGCCCCTCCCGGGCGCGGCGGCCCAGGCCTGCATCTACGCCGCCGACGGCGCCTACCTCTGCCTCGCCCCCTCCTTCGCCGACGAGGAGGGCGTCTACACCATCGAGATCCCGGAAAACCTGCGGTGTATCCGGGAGGTGGCGATGCGCGTCTCCCACTTCCCCGGCCACCGCGCCAGCTCCTACTGCCCCCTGGAGGGTGGTGACGATCCGGTGGTCCGCATCGAGATGCCGGCCGTGCTTCCCTTCGCCATGCCCACCGAGGATCTCCCTCCGCTCGGCGACCCCGACGCGGCGCGCACTGTCTCGATGCACGACGGCCTCGAGATCGAGGTCACGCCCTCGAAGATCCTCTGGGGCGACTTCAACTACGAGATCCTGAGCGGCCGCCGCATCCCCACCGATGCGGTGGGCCTCTGTGGCGGCGCCGCCGACTTCGACGGCCTCTACGCCTTCTTCCCCGAGAGTCCGCTGGAAGCGCCGGGCTTCCCCTTCACCATCGCCAACGCCACCGGCCTGCCGGCGGGCAAGAAGGTGACCTTCTACGTCCTCGGCGGACTGGAGTGCGCGCTCGCCGACGGCACCGCGGTTCCCGAAGGGACGTGGGCGCCTTTCGGCGAGGGCACGATTTCCGAGGACGGTGCGACCATCTCCACCGATCCTGGCGTCGGCCTCCCCTGCCTCAACTGGCTGGGCTATCAATTGATGGAGGAGCCATGAGAAGCCGCATGGGAATCGCCGCGCTGCTTTGCGCGTGGGTTTTCGTCGCCGGCTGCGGCACCGAGGAACCCGAGGTGGGTCCGCCGAGCGATCGCACCCACTATCCCGAGGGTCCCTACGGCACGCGCGAGGGCGACACGATCGCCAACTACGCCTTCACCACCCTCGACGGCGAGACCTTCTACTTGGACGATCACGTCTTCAAGAATCCGCACAACCGCGTGCTTCTGCTCTCGAGCGTCGCGGGCTGGTGCGGCCCGTGTCGACAGGAGCAGCCGCAGCTCAAGGCCTGGCACAACGAATACGCGAAGCGCGGGCTGATCATCGTCGAGGGCATTTTCCAGAAAAATGACTACGCTCCCGCGACCCTCGCCGACGTCGAGGCATGGCAAAAGCAGTACAAGCTGCCCTTCCCCGTCACGCTGGACCACGACTTCGTCCTCGCGCCGTTCTACTCCACGGACAACCCCTCCCCGCCGCTGACGATCGTCGTCGACGTGGATGACATGAAGATCTTGAAGGTCGTCATCGGCAAGGGGAACGAGCAGTTGATCGAAAGCCTGA
>DATGOH010000083.1:0-7117 GCA_035306165.1 Ferdinandcohnia sp. | reverse complement strand
CACGGACGTGCGGAAGTGCGAGATGCCCTGCGAGAGGTCGCACTGGTAGATGTAGTAGGGGCGCACGCGGGCCATCAGCAGCTTGTGGTTGAGCTCCTTGACGACCTTGGGATCGTCGTTGACGCCCTTGAGCAGCACCATCTGGTTGCCGATCACGCAGCCGGCGTCCGCGAGCTTGCGGCAGGCCTCGAAGGCCTCCTCCGTCAGCTCCTTCGGATGGTTGAAGTGCGTGTTGACGTAGACCGGATGGTGCTTGCGCAGCATGTAGACGAAGTCGTCCGTCACGCGCTGGGGCAGGGTGACGAGGTTGCGCGTGCCCAGCCGGAAGATCTCGATGTGCGGGATCGCGCGCAGCCGACCGAGGATGTAGTCGAGGCGCTCGTCGGAGAGCGAGAGCGGATCGCCGCCCGAGATCACGACGTCACGGATCTCCGGGTGCGACGCGATGTAGGCGAGTCCGTCCTCGATCTGCTTCTTCGCCGCCGCGGTCGAGGGATCGGAGACCTTGCGCTTGCGCGTGCAGTGGCGGCAGTACACCGGGCAGTTGTGCGTGATGTAAAAGAGCACGCGGTCCGGGTAGCGGTGGGTGATGCCGGGCACCGGCATGTCCCGCTCCTCGGCGAGCGGATCCTCGAGATCCGTGGGAAGCACGATGAGCTCGCCCTTCTTCGGCACGCTCTGGAGGCGGATCGGGCAGTTCGGATCGTCCGGATCCATGAGCGAGGCGTAGTAGGGCGTGATGGCCATGTGGAAGAGGGCGTGCGAGGCCTCGAACGCCTCCCGTTCCTCGTCGGTGAGGTTGATCACCTTCTCGAGGGCTTCGAGGCTGGTGACCCGGTTCCGCTGCTGCCACTGCCAATCGAGCCAGTCGTCCTCCGGCACGTCCACCCAGGGCCGGCCACGGCCGGCCGAAGGGAAGCGCGCGCGGATGTGGGCCGCCGGACGCGGGTCACCGCTGTCGGCGCGGGTGTCGCGGGCGGTCGGGCGCGCCTTGGGCTTCAGGGTGACGAGCGATCCGTCGGACTTCGTGGGGGGTGCACTCATCTTGCCTCCGCGGGTCGCCGAATTCGGCGGATCACAAAGGAAATTGCGCCCCGCTGGGGCCGGGCGTTGGCGGCCCTTCGCGACGCGCTCTGAGGACGCTACGGGAGCCCCGTTCCCCGGTCAAGGACAGAGCAGGGGCCGTGGCGTTTGCGCCCGGACGCCTCTTGCGGTAACCCGCCCTGTCGCCCGGAGATCGCGCCGGGTCCGGTGTTCGACGATGTCTTCTCGCGTACCTCTTCCCATCGACGGCCGGCCGCTCTTGCGGCGCCCTCCCCACCGAACGCCCCCGCGGGGTGCGGCCATTCCCTCGCGCCGCGAGCGCTTCTTTCCCGGCGTCGCCGACGCGGATTGGAACGACTGGCGCTGGCAGGCGCGACATACCATCCGCACCCTCGAGGCGTTGGAGGCGCGCTTCCCGCTGACCGAGGAGGAGCGGGAGGGCGTGCGCCGCACCGCCTCGGTCTTCAAGCTGGCCATCACCCCCTACTACCTCTCTTTGATGGACCCGGAGCACTTCTGGTGCCCGGTCCGGCGGCAGGCCATCCCGCTGCCCGCGGAGGCCACCGTCTCGCCCGGCGAGCTCCGGGATCCGCTGGGGGAGGACATCCACCGGCCGGTGACGAGCATCGTCCACAAGTACCCGGACCGCGTCCTGCTGCTCGCCCTCGACCGCTGCTCCGTCTATTGCCGCCACTGCACGCGGCGGCGCATCACCGGCCAGCCGGAGACCGACATCGACCGGCACGCGCTCGACGAAGCGGTCGCGTGGCTGCGCGACCACCCCGAGGTGCGCGACGTGCTGATCTCCGGCGGCGATCCCTTCCTCCTCTCCACGCCGCGGCTCGAAGAGCTGCTCGCCGCGGTGCGGCAGGTGCCCCACGTGCAGATCGTCCGCATCGGCACCCGCGTTCCGGTCTGCGCGCCGATGCGGGTGGACGAGGAGCTCGCGCGCACGCTGCGCCGCTACGCGCCGCTCTTCGTCGTCACCCACTTCAACCATCCCGTGGAGGTGACGCCCGAGGCCGGTGCCGCGTGCGAACGGCTGGTCGACCACGGCATCCCCGTGGAGAACCAGACCGTGCTCCTGCGCCGGCTCAACTCCAGCGCCCGCATCCTCACGGATCTCTCCCACCGGCTGCTCGAGCGCCGCGTGCGGCCCTACTACCTGCACCAGATGGACGTGGCGGAGGGCATCGAGCATCTGCGCACCTCCACGCGGACCGGGGTGGAGATCGTCGAGCAGATGCGCGGTTGGACCTCGGGCCTGGCCATCCCGCACCTCGCCGTGGATCTGCCGGGCGGAGGGGGGAAGGTGACGCTGTCTCCGGACTACGTGATCGCGCGCGGCCCGCGCGAGACGCGCTTCCGCAACTACCTCGGCCAGGAGTACGCCTACCCCGAGCCGCGCGAGACCGACGCCTCCTGCCCCTACGAAGCGGTCTACTACGCCGAGGAGGGCTGAGCCGGGACGGCGCGGCGCGGGATGACCGGGGCCGTGCACGCGCCGCGGTGCCCGGCGCGGGACGGCGGCGCGCATCAGGACGGATCCAGGCCCGTCGGAGCCGTCGGAGGCTCAGAGGATCTCGAGAATCCGCTCGACGGGCCGGCCCAGCCGCGCGCCCTTCTTCGTGACGACGATCGGCCGTTCGATGAGCACCGGATGCTCGACCATGAAGTCGAGGATCTGGTCGTCCGTCCACTTGGGATTCGCGAGGTCGAGCTGCTCGTAGACCTCGCCCTTCTTCCGCAGAAGCTCGCGCGGCGTCATCCTCATCTGCTTCAGCAGATCGACGAGCTCCTCCCGGCTCGGCGGATGCTTCAGGTACTCGATCACCTCCACCTGCACGCCGCGCTCCTCCAAAAGCGCCAGCGCCTTGCGCGAGGTGCTGCACTTGGGGTTGTGGTAGATGCGGTTCATGGCCCTCCTTCTACCCTTTCCCCCTCCTGGCGGGCCACCCCCCTCGACGAGAGACGGGCATGCCGCTGGTCATCGCGATTCCGCGGCTCGCTCCTTTAGCCGCAGGCGGCGCTCCTCGAGCCATTTCGCCGACCACGCGGCGTAGGTGCCGGCTTCGATCTGGCGGCGGGCCTCGGCCATGAGATCGCAGTAGAAGGTGAGGTTGTGCAGGGTGGCGAGGCGCGCGGCGAGGATCTCCTTGGCCACGAAGAGGTGGCGCAGGTAGGCGCGGGAGAAGGTGCGGCAGGTGTAGCAGCGGCAGTTCCGATCGAGGGGCTCGGGGTCGTCGGCGAAGCGCGCGTTGCGGAGGTTGAGCACGCCCTCGGAGGTGTAGAGCCGCGCGTTGCGGGCGGTGCGGGTGGGCAGGACGCAGTCGAACATGTCGATGCCCAGGCCCACGCAGGTGACGAGGTCTTCGGGCGTGCCGACGCCCATCAGGTAGCGCGGCTTGTCCGCGGGGAGGTGGGGCGCGGAGGTGGCGACGCTCTCGTACATCGCGGGGATGGGCTCGCCGACGCTGTAGCCGCCGAGGGCGTAGCCGGGCAGGTCGAAGGCGGCGAGCTCCTCGGCGTGCCGCCGGCGCAGGTCGGGGTAGAGCCCGCCTTGGACGATGCCGAAGAGGTGGGATCCGCTCTCGCGATCCCAGGCGCGGATGCAGCGCTCCATCCACCGCGTGGTCCGCGCCAGCGAGGCCTTGTGGTAGGCGCGGGAGCTTTGCGCGGGCGGGCACTCGTCGAAGGCCATGATGACGTCGGCACCGAGCGCCTGCTGCACCTCGATCGAGATCTCGGGCGTGAGGCGCTGGAGGCTTCCGTCGATGTGGGAGCGGAAAGTGACGCCGTCCTCGTCGATCTTGCGGGCGGCCGCGAGGGAGTAGACCTGGAAGCCGCCGGAGTCGGTGAGGATGGGGCGGTCCCACGCCATGAAGCGGTGCAAACCGCCGAGCGCGCGGATGCGCTCGTGCCCCGGCCGGAGGAAGAGGTGGTAGGTGTTGCCGAGGACGATCTGGGCGCCGATGCGCTCGAGATCGTCGGGCGCGATCGCCTTGACGGTGGCCGCCGTGCCCACCGGCATGAAGACGGGCGTCTCCACCGTGCCGTGGGGGAGGTGGAGGCGGCCGCGCCGCGCCGCCGATCCGGGGTCGCGCGCCAGACGTTCGAAGCGGAAGTTCACGTCGCGCCTCATAGCAGAAGCATCGCGTCGCCGTAGGAGTAGAAGCGGTAGCCGGCGCGCACCGCGTCCTCGTAGGCGGCGAGGAGCCGCTCCCGGCCGGCGAGAGCGGCCACGAGCATCACCAGCGTGGAGCGGGGAAGGTGGAAATTGGTGATCAATCCGTCGATGGTGCGGAAGACGTAGCCGGGCCGGATGAAGAGATCCGAGACGCCGGGGCCGGGGCGCACGCCCGCGCCGCCGTCCCACGCGGATTCGAGGGCGCGCAGGCTGGTGGTGCCCACGGCAATCACCCGCCCGCCCGCGGCGCGCGTCTCCGCGATCGCGCGCGCGGTGGCCACCGGGATCTCGAAGCGCTCGGCGTGCATGCGGTGCTGCGCCGGATCTTCGGTGCGCACGGGAAGGAAGGTGCCGGGGCCCACGAAGAGGCTGAGGCTCTCGATGCGGATGCCGTTGCGGCGCAGCTCCTCGAAGAGGGCGGGGGTGAAGTGCAGACCCGCGGTGGGCGCGGCCACGGCGCCGGGCGCGCGGGCGTAGACCGTCTGATAGCGCTCGGCGTCGCGCGGGGTCGGGGCGCGGCCGAGGTAGGGCGGCAGCGGGATCTCGCCGATCCGCTCCACCCGATCGAGCAGCGCGCCGTCGTTCGCGTCGAAGGCCACGCGGACGAAGCCATCCCCCTCCACTTCGAGCACGGTCGCGGCGAGGCCCTCGAACTCCAGCTCCGTGCCCGCGCGCACGGGCTTGGAGCTCTGCGCCATGCACCGCCAGACCGCGCGGTCGCCCATGGGCGGAAGTGGATCGCAGAGAAGGACCTCCACCTTTCCCCCGGTGTCGCGCTTGTTGCCCCGCAGCCGCGCCGGGATCACGCGCGCGTCGTTGAGCACGAGCAGGTCGCCCTCGCGCAAGAGCTCCGGCAGATCGCGGAAGCGGCGATGCGTCCAGCCCGTCCCCGCCAGCGGGAGGTGGAGCAGGCGCGAGGCGTCGCGCTGCGGCAAGGGCTCCCGCGCGATCGCCTCCTCGGGAAGGTGGAAGTCGAAGTCCGAGGTCTTCATGCGGCCCGGGAATCTAACCGATGCGCGCCGGCCCGACCTTCCCTTTCTCGCCGCGCAGCCAAGAGCTTGGCCGACGGGTCGTCCGCCGCGGCGTGCTCTCAGTACATCTTCCGAAGCTCGGCGCCGGGGTAGTAGTGCTCGAGGATTTCGCGGTGGGTCTTGCCGCCGAGCGCGGCGGCCTGCGCGCCCCACTGGCACATGCCGGCGCCGTGGCCGAACCCGCGTCCGCGGAAGACGAAGGCGCCGCCCCGGCGCTCGACCTCGAAGGCGAGGCTGCGCAGCTCGCCATAGCCGATGCGGCGGCGGAACTCGGCGCCGGTGAAGCGTCGCTGGGCTCCGCCCGCCTGCACGTGCACGCTCTCCGCGCGGCCGGTGGTGGTCCGGCGCTCCACGCGCACGGCGTCCACGCGGCCCAGGCCCAGGCGGCGGCCCAGCTCCACCGCCTCCAGGCGGAGGTCCCACCGCGCCCGGGGTGCGTCTTCGGCCTCGTCGCAGGAAACGGAGACCAGGTAGGGCAGGGCGCGGCCGAGCGCCTCCTCGCCGGTGGCCGTCCTCCCGCCGCAGGAGGAGAAGAAGTAGGCCTCGATCGGCTCGTGCTCCCAGACGAGCACTTCGCCCGCGGTCGCTTCCACCGCCGCGCGCGTGCGCGGGTCCTCGCGGTGGATTCCCTCGTAGACCTGGGCGAGCACGGTGGAGCCGAGGTCGTAGGGCTTGTCCGCCGTTTCCAGCCGCTTGCGCAGCGAATAGGTGCGGGAGGCCACGGCCTGCGCCTTCAGCGCCTCGGGGTGGAAGGAGGGCATCATCTCGCTGCCGAGCACCGCGGCGAGGTAGGTCTCCATGGGGATCTCGTTCACCACGAGGAGTCGGCCCTCGTGGTGCAGCACCTCCACCGAGCCGCGCACGCGGGCGTCGCCCACCGCGATGGGGCCGTCGGCCCGCACCCTTAGCGAGACGCCGCGTCCGCCGTCGTGGACCACCGCGTCACCGTCGAGGCGCAGGGCGAGCCGGCCGCCCGCGACCGGCGCGTACCCCTCGTCGTCGTCGAGGGCGCGCACGCGCAGCCGCTCCCCCTGCACCACGATTGGGCCGGGGCCCTCGTAGACCGCGATGCGCAGCAGGGGTTCGGCCGAGGCGAGCGCCGGAAGCAGCCAGGCGACGAAGGCGAGGGCGCGCATGCCCGCCTTCATACCAGCAACCCGGCCCGGGGAGCGCCCGGGAGCTTGTGGGAAGTCCGCGCGATACCGCGGAAAAAACGGGCCCCTCGGATGCATTCGAGAGGGGCTTCTGTCATGATCGATGCATGACCAGCTTGGAAGGCATGGCGTCGTCCAGCATGGTGGCCCGTCCGGGCCCCCTCCTCTGCGGCACGACGATCTTCGGCCTTTCCGTCTGGCTGGGGGTCCTCCTGCTGCTGCCCTGGGTGAAGGGCGTGGGCCTGTGGACCTATTTGAGTGCGGTGGCGATGGCCCTCCTCTTCGCCGTGCTCCTGATGGGCCACCTCTCCACCGAGATCCAGTTCCGCAGCGACGGCATCGCCGCCAAGACCTTCTTCCGACGCATGCGCTGCCGGTGGAACGCGGTCGACCGGGTGGAGGTCCGGCCCCTCTTCCCGGGTGTCACCATCTACCTCATCTGCACGGTCCGCGGCCCGGTGGTCTTCACCTCCCTCTGGAAGAACCACCGCCCCCTCCTCGAAGCTCTCCGCGAACGCACGCGTTTCGCGTGAGCGTTCCGTGTCTCGAATCCAGATGTCTCGATTTTCGCTCGTGCGCATCGGAAGCCACGAGCGAGACCGTCACCGTTGGGTGCCGGAGACGAGGCGGAGGCGCTCCCCGTCGCTGACGAAGGCGACGGGGCCTTCGTCGGTGCGGTGGATCGCCGCGCCGCGGGCGCG
>DATGOH010000082.1:0-9391 GCA_035306165.1 Ferdinandcohnia sp. | reverse complement strand
TCGGCTCCATGGCGCGCACGATAGCGCAAGCCGGGGCGCGCGCACCAACCCCGCGCCTTCGTGCGCGGCCCGCTCGGGTGGAGACGGCGAAACCCGATCGTTATCCTAGAATTCGACGGAGGTAGACATGGCCACCGAGCGCGCGACCTTTGCCGCTGGATGTTTCTGGGGCGTGGAGGAGGCCTTCCGCTGCACCCCGGGCGTCATATCCACGCGCGTCGGCTTCATCGGCGGCCACGTGGAAAATCCCACTTACGAACAGGTCTGCACCGACACCACCGGGCACGCCGAGGCGGTGGAGGTGACCTACGATCCGGAGCGCGTCAGCTACGAGGAGCTGCTGGGCGTGTTCTGGGGCTGCCACGATCCGACCACGCCGAACCGCCAGGGGCCGGACGTGGGCTCGCAATATCGTTCTGCCATCTTCTTCCATTCTCCCGAGCAGGAGGCGGCCGCCCGGGCCTCCAAGGAGCGGCACGAGCGCTCCGGCCGCTTCGGCGCGCCCATCGTCACCGAGATCGTCCCCGCCACCACCTTCTGGGAGGCGGAGGAGTACCACCAGCAGTACCTGCGCAAGCGCGGCGCCGGACGCTGCGCCGATCGCGCCGGGGATTGCTAGGCGCCCTCGTGGCTGCTTGGGTCCCGTCGCCCCTTGGGCCGGCTCGTCCAACGGGCCTTTCGGCCGGGCCCGCGCCGACCGCCGGCGCTCTTGCCCGGTGGCGTGCGGCGTGCGAGCCTCCCCCCATGCGGTACCTCGTTTGGGTCGCAGCCGCCCTCGCCTTCGCCCCCGGAGCCCTCGCCGAGGTCGCCGCCGCGGAGGAGGCCGAAGCGGAGCGCGTCGAGTATCCCTCCTTCCGCATCGGCGTCGGCGTCTCCCTCGCGAGCCGCCCCGTCGTCCTCCTGGGCGACGACGCCACCGCGAGCGGCCCCATCACGCTCGGCAACCTGCAAATCCCGGTGTATCTGGGTGAGCACCTGCGCCTCGAAGCCGAGTTCGGCATGTATGCGCAGAGCGGCTCTCCGCTTCCCGGCAATGCGCTGCTCGGCAACCTGGTCGAGCTGGCGCGGATCGAGACCCACATCTACCGGCTCCTCCTCGGCATCGGGTGGGCCACGCCGCTCGGCAAGAGCACGATCCTCTATCTCGGACCGAAGGTGGGTCTGCAGTCCCGCTCGCTGGAGGTGGCCAGGGACGTGCCCACCGCCGATCCGAGCGAGCCGACCGAAGAGGTGGCGGGCAAGGTGAAGGCCGTCGACTTCTGGCTGGGAGGGGCCGTCGGCGGCGAGGCCTTCCTCACCGATCGATTCAGCCTCGGCCTCGAAGTCGGATTCTTCTACGTGAGCCTCGGCAAGAGCGCGCTCTCCGCCATCGACGAGGTCCGCGACGAAAGGCCGGGGGACGAAGACGCGCCGTGGTTGCTCGGAACCCATGGATCGATCGCCGCCCGCCTCTATTTCCTCTGAGGCAACGCCCGGAGGCCGGAAATTTGGTTGCGGCCCGCCCCGTTCGCGGGCATGGAAGACGTCAGTCCTCGGCGGCGCATCGGTGATGAGCGAGAACTCCTTTGCCATCTACGCCCGCGGCCTGTCCAAGCGCTACGGCCGGAGCTGGGCCCTGGCCGGCGTCGACCTCTGCGTGGAAGCCGGCAGGGCGCTCGTGGTGGCGGGCCGCAACGGATCGGGCAAGTCCACGCTCCTGCGCCTGCTCGCCGGGAGCCTGCGGCCCGACCAGGGCGAGCTGCGCATCTTCGGTGACGAGCGGCGCAAGGGGCGCGCGGCGCTCGTGGCCCACGCCGCCTTCCTCTACGAAACGCTCACCGGCCTGGAGAACCTGCAGGTCGTCGCGCGCTTTCTGCACAAGCCGAGCGGGCGCGCGGATCTCGAGCCCCTCCTCGATCGCGTCGGCCTCGCGAAACGGGGCGACGATCCGGTGCAGAGCTATTCGGCGGGGATGCGCAAGCGCCTCTCCATCGCGCGCGCCCTGCTCCAGGACGCGCCCATCGTGCTGCTGGACGAGCCCTATGGCCAGATCGACCCGCCCGGTTTCGCCTGGATCGACGCGCTGATCGGACAGCTGCGCGCGCAGGGCAAGACCGTGGTCCTGGCCTCGCACCAGGTCGAGCGCCTGGCCGGCCTCTGCGACCGGGCCCTGCTGCTCGAGTCGGGCCGAGCCGTGTGGTCCGGATCCGCGGCCGAGCTTCCCGCCGCCTTCGCCCGCCTCGAGGGTCAGCGCCGAGAAAGGATGGCGGGATGAACCAGGTGATCGCGGCGTTGCGCAAGGAGCTGCTCTTGGGCTGGCGGGGGCGCGCGCAGGCGATGGCCGTGATCGTCTTCGGCTCCACCCTCCTCCTCTTGCTCAGCTTCGCCGTCGGGCCGAACGCGACCGCGCTCCGCCAACTCTCGGGCGGATTTCTCTGGGTGTCGCTGCTCTTCGCCTCCACGCTCTCGTTGGCGGAGAGCTTCCGCCAGGAGCGCGAGCAGCGCGCACTCGAGGGTCTGCTCTTGCTCGGCGCCCATCCCGCGGCGCTCTTCTACGGCAAGGCGCTCGCGAACTGGCTGCAGCTCTTCGTGGTCGGCGCGGCCCTCGTCCCGGTGATGATCGTGCTCTACGATCCGGGACTGTCCGGCATCGGACGTTTGCTCGGCGTGCTCGCGCTTGGAACCGCCGCGCTCTCCGCGCCCGGAACGCTGCACGCCGGCCTCGCCGCGCAAGTTCGCGCGCAACAAGTCCTGCTGCCCCTGCTCCTCTTTCCCCTGATGGTTCCGGTGCTCATCGCCTCGGTGCGAGCAAGTTCCCTCTTGCTCCTGGGGGACCCGATGGGGCAAGCAGCTTCTTGGGCCCTCCTTCTCGTGGCGTGCAACGGAATTTTCTGGCCCCTTTGCGGACTTCTCTTTGGTTACGTGATCGAGGAGTGAGCATGGACACTCACTTGCCCGCATACTCACCGAAGGCCGTGAAGAGGGCCTGGCTCGCGCTCGCCGGCGCCCTCGGCCTCCTCGCGATCGGCACCACCAACGGCCTCTTCGTCGCGCCGCCCGAGCACTACATGGGCGACGTCTACCGCATCCTCTACATCCACGTCCCCACCGCGTGGAACGCGATGCTCGCCTTGACCTTCGCCTTTTTCTCCGCGCTCGCCTTCCTCTGGAAGAACGACTGGGCGTGGGACGCGCGCCTGGAAGCCTTCGTGGAGACCGGCGTGCTGCTCTCGCTCCTTCTGTGCGTGCAGGGATCGATCTGGGCGAAGCCGACCTGGGGCGTGTGGTGGGACTGGGATCCGCGCCTCACCACCACCGCGGTGATGCTCGTGGCCTTCGTGGGCATCCTCGCGCTGCGCCACTTCGTGGACGATCCGCGCCGGCGCGCCGTCTGGTCCGCGGTGGCGACCATCGTCGCCTACGCCTCGGTGCCGATCGTCTACTTCTCGGTCCAGTGGTGGAACTCCCTGCACCAGCTCCAGTCGTCGCCCAAGACGGTGGATGCGGTCATGGTCACCCCGCTGCGCATCAACGCCTTCGGCATGTTGCTCCTGCTGTTGGCGTTCTCCAGTCTACGCAGCCAGCTCGCGCGGCGACGGCTCGCGCGGGAGCTCGCGCCCCCGCCCGCTGCTGCGTCGCTCGCACTGGGAGGTGAGGGATGAGCGGAGTCATCAGCGGCGGCTGGGAATTCGTCTGGGCGGCCTACGCGATCTCCTTCACCGTGCTCGCCGCCTACGGCATCCGCCTCGCGATCGCGGTGCGCCGCGCGGAGAAGGAGGGCGACGAGCGATGAGCGCCTCGGCCAAGAAGACGCGGATCTTCGCGGTGGTCGCCCTGGCGGTGGCGGGCGCCGCCTTCGCCTTGATCGCCGTCGGCGGCCTCGGTGAGAACCTCGTGTACTACTGGGGCCCCACCGAGCTGCGCCAGGCGGGCGACAAGGCCATCGGCGCCACCATCCGCCTCGGCGGCAAGGTGGTGGAGGGCACGGTCCGCTACGATCCGAAGACCACCCACCTCGCCTTCGAGGTCACCGACGGCAAGGAGCGCGTTCCCGTGCGCTCGCTCGGTGTTCCGCCGCAGATGTTCCGCGAGGGCATCGGCGTGATCGTCGAGGGGACGATGACCCGCGAAGGCCACTTCCAGAGCGAGCGGCTGATGGTCTCGCACGGAAACGAGTACCGCGCTCCCACCGAGGGCGAGGAGGTCGACGTGGAGGCGCTGATCCGCAGCGCCGACGCCGCGGCGGACACACGATGATCGGACTTCTCGGCAGATCCCTGGTGCTGCTCTCCCTGCTCGCCGCGAGCGCCGGCACGGTGCTCGCGTTCGCGGGCGCCCTGCGCCGAGATCCCGCCGTCCTCGCGTGGGCCCGTCGCCTCGCCTACGTCTTCGCCCTCGGCATGCTCGGGGCGAACCTGGCGATGGAGGCGGGGCTGCTCGCCCACGACTTCTCCATCCAGTACGTGGCGCAGGTGGGCTCGCGCAGCTCGCCGACGTGGGTGACCATCGTCAGCCTCTGGTCGGCGCTCGAGGGCTCCATCCTCTTCTGGGGGGTCGTGCTCGGTGGCTACGTCGCCTGGGCGGTGTGGTGGACGCGCGACCGCCATCCCGAGGTCACGCCCTGGATGCTCGTGTCCCTGCTGGCCTGCTGCGTCTTCTTCGCCTTCCTCATCGCCGGCCCGGCGCACCCCTTCGCCGAGGTGCCGAACCCGCCGGCGGACGGGCCGGGTCCGAACGCGCTTTTGCAGAACCACATCCTCATGGTCCTCCACCCGCCGATGCTCTACCTCGGCTACGTGGGCATGACCGTTCCCTTCGCCCTCGCCTGCGGCGGGCTCGTGGCGGGCCAGCTCGGCCCCGAGCTGCTCCGCTCCCTGCGGGTTTCGCTCCTGGTGTCGTGGGTCTTCCTCACCATCGGCATCGTGCTCGGCGGGTGGTGGGCCTACGAGGTGCTCGGTTGGGGTGGCTACTGGGCCTGGGATCCGGTGGAGAACGCGTCGCTCCTTCCCTGGCTCACCGCCACCGCGGCGCTGCATTCCATCCTGGTGGTCGAGCGCAAGGGCATCCTGAAGGGCTGGACCCTCACCCTGATCCTCGCGACCTTCCTGCTCACCATCCTCGGAACCTTCATGACGCGGTCGGGGGTCTTCAACTCGGTGCACGCCTTCACCCAGAGCGACATCGGCCCCACCTTCCTCGTCTTTTTGGGCATCGGCCTTTTGGCCTCGATCTTCTTGCTCGCCGCGGGCATCGGTCGGCTCGAAGCCGAGGGAGCGATCCAGGACGCGAAGAGCCGCGAGGCGGCCTTCCTCGTCAACAACCTCCTCTTCGTCATGCTCACGCTCACCGTGCTGCTCGGCACGGTCTTCCCGCTGATCGTCGAGGCGGTCCAGGGGCGGCAGATCAGCGTGGGCGAGCCCTACTTCAACCGCATGGCCGTGCCCCTCGGCGTGGCCCTCCTCTTCCTCATGGGCATCGGCCCCGCCCTGCCGTGGGGCAAAGCGAGCCCGCGGCAGGTCCGCGACGCCCTCCTCCCGCCCCTGGCCAGCGGCCTGCTCTTGCTCGGCATCGGGCTTCTGCTCGGGGCGCGCTCCGGCTGGCTCCTCGTCGCCCTCGTGGCGGGGGGCTACGCGCTCCACGTGACCACCGCGCAGATGCTCCTGCCCGTTCTGCGCAAGGCGCGGGGCGGCAGCGCGGCGGAAGGGTTCCGCCTCCTGCTCGGCAAGGGCCGCCGCCGCTTCGGTAGCTACGTCGCCCACCTCGGCGTCGTCCTCGTCCTCATGGCGGTCGGGATCTCCACTGCCGGGCGCAAGACCATCGACGTCACGCTCGAGAAGGGCAGCGCCGTGCGCCTGGGCGACTACACCCTCACCTTCGAGGGCGCGCACGAGGTGCGCGAGCCGCACCGCATCTCCACCGTGGCGCGCGTGCGCGTCGACGAGGGCGGGCGCACGCTCGGCACCCTGGAGCCGCGGCTCAACCAGTACCGCACCATGCGGGAGGCGGTGGGCACGCCCGCCGTGCACAGCACGCTCCGCGAGGACGTCTACCTCTCGCTGATGCGGCTGGCCCCCGACGGCCAGTCGATCGGTCTGCGCGCCTTCCTCAATCCCGCGGTCGTTTGGATCTGGCTGGGCGCCGGCGTGATCGTGCTCGGCGCGGCGCTCGCCCTCTGGCCCTCGCGGCGCCTCGCCACCTCGACCGCCCGCACCCTGCCGCGCAAGGAAGAAGAGGAGGCGACCCCGCGGTTGGAGGTGGGGGCATGAAGTCCGCGCGCAAGTTGCACCGAGGGATCCTGGTCGGCGGCCTGCTCGTCGTCCTGCCGCTGCTCTTCCTCTTCGCCAAGAGCTTCGGCAACGATCCCCGCGCGTTGCGCTCCCCGCTGGTGGGTCGGCAGGCGCCGCCCTTCTCCCTGCGCACCTACGACGAGGGCAAACCCGTCTCCCTCGCCGCGCTCCGCGGCAAGCCAGTCGTGGTGAACTTCTGGGCCACGTGGTGCGAGCCCTGCAAGCGCGAGCACGGCGTCCTCACCCGCGCCGCCCAGCGCTATGGCGACCTCGTGCAGTTCCTCGGGATCGTCTACGAGGACGAGCCCGAACGCATCGCGGCCTTCTTGCAGCGCTACGGGAGCGGCTATCCCGCGCTCCTCGACGTGGGCGGCAAGACCGCCATCGCCTACGGCGTGGGCGGCATCCCCGAGACCTTCTTCATCGGCGCCGACGGGACGGTGGTCTCCAAGTTCACGGGCCCGATCTCCGCGGAGGAACTCGAAGCGCGCATCGCCCAACTGCTCGTCGCGGAGGCGCCATGAAGCGCGGCACCCTGCACCACTTCCGCCGCCGGCGGATCCTGCGGCTGATCCTGGGGGTCCTCTCGATCCTCGTCCTCGTGCTCGGCCTCGCCGCCCGCGCCGACGAAGCGGCGGGCGCCTGCGCCGAAGGCGAGGCCTGCGCGGGCCAGCCCATCGATCGCGACTTCGTCGTCCGCCTCGTCGGACCGCCGCAGGGAACGCCGCTCGAGGGCGAAGCGCTCGCCGCCAAGACCCACGAGGTCTCCCTGCTGTTGCGCTGCCCGACCTGCCAGGGCTCGTCGGTGGCCGACTCCCCCTCCTCGACCGCGCTGAACATGCGCAGGGAGGTGGAGGATCTCCTCGCCCTCGGCTTCACGGAGGACCAGGTCCTCGCCTACTTCGAGGCGGCCTACGGGCAGTTCGTCCTGCTCCGGCCCAAGGCGGAGGGCCTCAACCTCCTGGTGTGGATCGGCCCGGGCATCCTGCTCTTGCTCGGCGCCGGCATCCTCGTCGTCTACCTCCGTCGTGGGGAGGAGGAGCCGGAAGCGGAGGAGGTCGCGGCGCCGCCGACGACAGCACCGGCGGACGACGACGATCTCGAACCCTGGGTGCTGCGCGTGCGCGAGCTCGCCTACGGCTGGCCCGGCGGCGTGCCCCCCGAAGAGGAACGATCGTGACCGACTGGACGCTCGTCGCCGCGGTGCTCGGAGCGGGCCTTTTGCTGGGAGGCCTTCTGCTGCTTCTGCTCGGTCGGCGGAGTGCGCCCGCGACCGAGGCGGCGCCGCCCACCTCGCTCGGGGATCTGTACGCCGAGCGCGATCTCCTCCTCGAGCGCCTGCGCGCCCTCGAATTCGACGAGGGCGATCCCGAGGCCGTCGCGGCGGAGCGGCGCGCACTCGAGCTGCGCGCCGCCCGCGTGCTGCGCGCCATCGATCGCGCCGAGCGCGCGGCCCCCGCCGCGCCGGTCCCCGCCGCCCCGGCCTCCTCCGCCCTGCGCGGCTTCGCCTGGGGCCTGGGCACCGCCGCCTTCCTCGGTCTGCTCGTGGCGCTCGCGCTGCACTTCTCCAAGGATCGCTCGCCGCCCGCTCCGTCGATGGCGGGCGCCGCCATGGCCCTGGACGCGGACCCCGAGCTCGTCGGCCTCATCGCGCGCGTGGAGAGCGAACCCGAGAGCGTCGAGGCGCGGCTCGATCTGATCCAGGGCCTGCTCGCCCGCGAGCGCTACGTCGACGCCTGGCCCTTCATCCAGGCCCTCGCCGCCACCCACCCCGACCATCCGCGCCGCCTGCTCTACGAAGCCACCGTGCGCGAGGCGATGGGGCATTGGGAGATCGCCCGCGACCTCCTCGACCGCGCCCTGGAGGGCGACGCCTCGCTGACCGAGGCCTGGGTGCGCCGCGGCCTGGTCTCCTTCGAACTCGGCGATTGGGCCGCCGCCCTCGAATCCTGGGAGACCGCGCTGCGCCAGCGCCCCGACGGCCGCCAGGTCCTCGAACCGGTGATCGCGGAGGCGCGTCGCCGTCTCGAAGAAGGCGCGCCGCCGCCCGCGCGGCAGCCCGCGCCGACACGGGCGCCGTCGGCGGAGGCGGCAGGCGAATCGCTCCACATCCGGATCGATCTCTCCGCGGACGCGCGCGCGCGCATCGGCGAGGGCGGCGTCCTCTTCGTCACCGCGCGCCCCGCGGGCGTGCGCGCGGGGCCGCCCGCCGCCGTCAAGCGGATTTTCGCCGCCTCCTTCCCGGTGGAACTCCGGCTCGGTCCTGCCGACACCATGATGGGGCAGCCCTTCCCCACCTCGGCCTACGTGGAAGCCCGCCTCGATCGCGACGGCGACGCCTCGACCCAGCAGGCCGACGATCCCCGCGCCTCGGCCGACGACGTCCGTGTGGGGAGTACTTTGCAGCTCGTCCTCGAGTGAGCGCTTGCTCGCCGGCCCCCATGGCGCTAGAAGAATCGGCCGTTCTGCGGGCGATTAGCTCAGCTGGATAGAGCGCCGGCCTTCGAAGCCGGAAGTCGCAGGTTCGAGCCCTGCATCGCCTGCCAGATTTCCCGGGGAACGCACCGCGTCCGGGAGACGAGACGCACATGAAGTCGATGGACTGGATGCGGGGCCTCGCCGCCGCCGCGCTGCTCGGGGTGGCGGCGGGGGGATGTTCCAGCGAGCCTCCCGAGAAGACCGAAGCACCCCGGCCGGGCCGGATCTCCGGCCGCCTCTACCCCATCGCCGACACGCTCGGCATCGAAGGCGTCCTCCCCGAAGAATTCATCGAGCTGGCCAAGGAGACCGTCCAGCCCGTGACGCCGATCGGGGAGGCGAAGCGCGCGCTCGAGTTCCCTGTCGACGATCCTGCCGACGCACCCCGCCCCGAGCCCGTCGAACCCTCCTTCGTGCCGGGCGAGGCCGTCGTGCGCCTTAGCTTCCCGCTCGAGGAGACGCTCGCGCGCCTCGAGCGCCTCCCCGGCCTGCGCGCGTACCGCTTCGAGGCGGGGGATTGGGCCACGCCGAACCTCCTCTCCCTGCGCTTCCGCCACGGGGATCGCGTGCCGAACGAGGCCGAGACGGCCGATGTGGCGGCCCGACTGGACGGGTCCGGCCTCTTCGCCTACGCCCACCCCAATTAC
>DATGOH010000081.1:0-5500 GCA_035306165.1 Ferdinandcohnia sp. | reverse complement strand
GATCGTGGTCCTCTGGTACGATGCCCTGCGGCTCTGGGGCGCACCCGGATTCGACGCGCCCGGACCCGTCGCAGAGGACGTCGAAGTGCACCGCCGCCACTTTGCACTCGGCCTTCCGCCGCCCTCGGAGATGCTCGCCGAGGCGCGGGCCATCGGCGCGCGCCTGCTCGCCTGCGAGACGGGGGTGCGGCTCGCGGGGCTGACTCCCGAGGACGCGCGCGTGGACGAGATCCTCGGCCTGCAGCAGATCCACGCCCTCGCCCGCGAGGCGGAGGTGGTGCTCTATGTCTGAGCGGCGGAACCCCCGCCGGCCTTCGGGAGCGATGCGATGACGACGAGGACCGGATTGGACGTCTTGGTGGGGGAGGGCTTTGCGCGGTTGCGCGGCCTGCGGGTGGGCGCGATCTGCAACCCCACCTCCGTGGATCGCGACTTCGTGCACCTGGCGGATCACTTGGCGCGCGCCGAGGGCGTGCACCTGGCCGCGCTCTTCGGGCCCGAGCACGGGGTGCGCGGCACCGCGCAGGACATGGTCGCGGTGGGGGGCGAGCAGCGCGATCCGCGCACGGGGGTGATCGTCCACTCGCTCTACGGCCCCACCTTCGAATCGCTCATGCCCACGCCCGCGATGCTCGAGGGCCTGGACGCCCTGGTCTTCGACATCCAGGACGTGGGTGCGCGCTACTACACCTACGTCTACACCATGGCGCTGGCCATGCGCGCCGCCGGGCGGGCGGGCCTGAAGTTCGTCGTCCTCGATCGGCCCAATCCGCTCGGCGGGATCCACGTGGAGGGAAACCGCGTCGAGCCGCCGTACCGCTCCTTCGTCGGCATGTACGACCTCCCCGCCCGCCACGGCATGACCGCCGGCGAGCTGGCCCGCCTCTTCAACGCGCTGCATCCGCCCGAGGAGCGTTGCGAACTCGAGGTGGTGCGCTGCGAGGGCTGGGATCGCAGCCGCCAGTGGGAGGCCACGGGGCTGCCCTGGATCCCGCCCTCGCCGAACATGCCCACCGTGGACACCGCCCGCGTCTACCCCGGCATGTGCCTGGTGGAGGGGACGTTGCTCTCCGAGGGGCGGGGGACCACGCGCCCCTTCGAACTCTTCGGCGCGCCCTACCTGGACCCCTGGGAGTTGGCGGAGGGGCTGAGCTCCGAGGGCCTGCCCGGGGTGCGCTTCCGCCCCTGCCACTTCGAGCCCACCTTCCAGAAGCACGCGCGCACCATCTGCGGAGGCGTGATGCTCCACGTGGACGATCCGGAGGCCTTCCTCCCCTTCCGCACCGGGGTGGCCTGCATCCTCTGGGCCCACCGACTGGGCGGGCCGCACTTCGCCTGGCGGACCGAAATCTACGAGTACCGCGACGACGTTCCCGCCATCGACCTGCTCTACGGGAGCGACGGTCTGCGCAAGGCGGCGGAGGAGGGGCGCTCGCTGTCCGAGCTCGCCGCCGCGTGGGAGGAGCCTCAGGCGCGTTTCCGGGCGCTGCGCGAGCCACACCTCCTTTACGAGGAACGAGCATGAGGGTCGCGCTCTTCGGCGGGGCTTTCGATCCGCCCCACGTCGGACATCTGCTGGTGACCGCCTACGTCCTCGCCACCGAGGAGGTGGATCGGGTGTGGCTGATGCCGGCGTACGCCCACGCCTTCGACAAGAAAATGTCTCCCTTTCCGCACCGCCTGGAGATGTGTCTGATTTTGGCGAACCTCTTCCGCAAGGGCGTGGACGCCACGAGCGTCGAGTCCGAGATCGGCGGAAAGGGATACACCGTCGACACCATCCGCTTCTTGCAGGCGCGCTATCCCTCCTTCCAGTTCCACCTGGTGATCGGTTCCGACATCCTCGCCGAGACCCACGCCTGGAAGGATTTCGACGCGATCGAAAAGCTCGCCCCGCCGATCGTGGTGCCGCGGGCCGGGCATCCCCATCCGCGTGCGGCGGGCAAGCCCGCCATGCCGGACGTCTCCAGCACCGAGGTGCGACGCCGCCTCGTCGCGGGGGAGGACGTCTCCCACCTGGTGCCGCGCGAGATCCGCGCCTACATCGAGGCGGCCGGGCTCTATCGCTGATCGTCGGGTACGGCGAGGATCTCGGCGATCGCGTCCAGCCGCGCCGGATCGGCCTCGCCGAGTTCGCGCGCGAGCCGAAGCGCCTCGACAAAGAGCGCCCGGTAGGTGGCGAGGGCGTCACTCTCGGCGAGGGCATCGAGGTGGCGGCGCACGGTGGAGGCGTCGCCGCGGGCCACGGGGCCGGTGAGCGCGCCGGGCAGGCCGCGGCGCTCGAGTCCATCGACGGCGGAGCGGACGAGGGGGAGGAGGGCGGCGAGCGCCTCGTCCCGCCGGAGCCCGAGCGATGCGAGGATGCGCACCGCGAGGCTCTCCAGCGCCACCAGACCGTTGGCGGCCAGGCTGGCCGCGGCGTGGTAGGCGGCACGCCCCTCGGGGGGCAGGGAAAAGGGGCGCAGGCCGAGGGCGCGGGCAATCCCCTCGAGGACCGCGCGCGCCCGTGGGCTTCCCTCGACCGCGGCGAAGCAGGGGGGCAGGCCGTCCTGGCCGGAAGGGACCGCCACGAGGGGATGGAGCGAGCCCACTTCGGCGCCGCGCTCCGCGGCCGGCGCGAGGGCATCGAGCCCGAGCGCGCCGGAGAGGTGCGCCACCACCTGGCCCGGGCGCACCGGGAGGTTTGCCGCCACCTCTGCGACCGCGGCGTCGGAGACGGCGAGGAAGACCACCGGGGCGGAGGGGAAGTCCTCGGGACGCGGACCTTCCACCAGCGCGCCGGCTGCGGTGGCGCGCCCACGGAGGCTCGGGCTCCAGGCGCGCGTCGTCCAGCCCGCTCTCGTCAGGGAGACGGCGAGCGCCTCGCCGATGCGCCCGAAGCCCACGATGTCCGCGTGGCGTTCCATGGGACCGGCTTTTATCATCCCGGACCATGGGAAAGCTCGTCGACGGCAGGTGGACGCAGGAGGGGTACCGCGCGGACGAAAAGGGCGGCTTCCTGCGGGAGGAGACCACGTTCCGCGCTCGCGTGACCGCGGACGGCTCCTCGGGCTTTCCGGCCGCGGCGGGGCGCTACCACCTCTACGTTTCGCTCGCCTGCCCCTGGGCCCACCGCACGCTGATCGTCCGCAAGCTCAAAGGTCTGGAGGAGGCCGTCAGCGTCTCGGTGGTCGATCCCTACATGGGCGAGAACGGCTGGTTCTTCTCCGACGCGCCGGGCGCAACGCGCGACCAGGTGAACGGCGCCGATTTCCTCTGGCAGGTCTACGTGAAGGCCCGGCCCGACATGACGGGACGGGTGACGGTGCCCGTGCTCTGGGACAGGGAGCGGCGGACCATCGTCAACAACGAGTCCCGTGAGATCGTGCGGATGCTCGACACCGAGTTCGACGCCTTCGCGAAGAACCGGGTGACGCTCCGTCCGCCGGGGCTGGAGGAGGCGATCGACCGCGCCATCGACGAGATGTACCAGCCGGTGAACAACGGCGTGTACCGCGCGGGCTTCGCGCTCACCCAGACGGCGCACGAGGAGGCGGTGCAGGAGCTCTTCGCCGCGTTGGACCGCTACGAGGAGCTCTTGTCGCGGCAGCGCTACCTCTGCGGCGAATGGCTCACCGAGGCCGACGTCTGCCTTTTCACCACGCTCTATCGCTTCGATCCCGTCTACTACCTGCACTTCAAGTGCAACGTCCGCCGGATCGCCGACTACCCGGTGCTCTCCGCCTACCTGCGCGACGTCTACCAGACGCCGGGCGTGGCCGAGTCCTGCAACCTCGATCACGTCAAGCAGCACTACTACCGCAGCCACCCCTTCTTGAACCCGCGGGGCATCGTTCCCCTCGGCCCCGAGCTCGACCTCGCGTCGCCCCACGGCCGCGAGCGCTTCGGCGGCGGCCTCGCGCGGATCTGAGTCAGTCCCCGCCGGGGAGCGCATTGCGAATCGCGCGCAGGAGGCGGCGGAAGAAGGTGGGATTCTGCGCCTCGAGCGCCTCGGTGTCGGTGAGCTCGAATTCGGGCTCGTCGGTGGTGCCGGTCACGCGCATCTTGACGGGGATGGGCTCGTCGGGCTCGACCAGTCCGCCGCTGATCGTGGAGAGGAACTCCGAGGAGAGGCCGATGTCGAGGAGGAGGTCGAGGCGCTCGTCCAGGCTCATCCGGCCGTTCACCTCGGTGGCGCCGAAGGCGGCGCGGATCTCGGGCGGCCGCGTGATGCGCACCCAGCCCTTTTCGAGGCGGGCGGCGGCTTCGATGGGGCTGCCGAGGTCGATTGCTTCGTCGGATTCGGGCGCGGCGCCGCGCGGCAGATAGATGAACTCGGCGATCTCCGCGGTGAGCTTCTCGAGAAGGCTCAGGTCGTGCCAGCGACCGTCCTCGAGCCGCATCTCGCCGCTGCCCACGAGGGAGTTCGCGAGCGCCTCTCGGCCGACGCCCTCGTGGGGAGGTCCCAGCTCCCATCCGGCAGGCGCATCAGATTCGCCTCGCCGCCTTCGACCCGCACGACCGCGAGCGCGATGGTCCGGCCGAGGGTACGGAGGGTGGGCCAGACGCGCACCCGCAAGGCGATCCGATCCGCGCGAAGGATGGGGTCGTCGCCCAACCCCTGCAGGGTGAAGTCCTCCACCCGCACGACGAGCGGAACGAGCGAGGCGCGCGCCTTCCGTAGGGTGAGGCTCCGCTCGAACCGCTCGGATGCGGCGGCCAGCACCCGCGTCCGGAGGACGCGTTCGAAGAGTGGGGAGGCGAGAAAGGCGGCCAGCAGGATGACGAGGACGAGGAGGGCGATCGCCACGCCGACGACGACCCGTCCGATCCCACCCCGACCGCGTCTCGTGCTCGCGCTCGTCCCGGCCACCGGCGCCAATTTCCGTCGCCGCGGTGCGACGGGCAACGCGCACGATTTGCGGAGGAAACGATATGTTGTTATCCTTTCATGTGAAATGAGCCGACCCACGACCCTCCATCACGGCGCGCCCTCGAGGGAGGCCGCGGTCCTCACCAAGGCGGTCGTGCGCGCGGCGCAGATCCTCGGCCTGTCGCAGCGCGAGCTGGGGCAGATCCTGGGGTTGAGCCCCGCCTCCGTCTCCCGGATGCACGGTGGCAAGCTCCACCTCGGGCCCGAGACCAAGGAAGGGGAACTCGCGCTCCTCCTCCTTCGCGTCTTCCGCAGCCTGGACGCCCTGGTCGGGGGCGAGACGGAATCGCTCCGGGCCTGGCTGCGCGCCGACAACCTCCACCTGGCGGGTGTCCCGCTGGAGCGGATGAAGACCATCCAGGGGCTCGTGGATGTCGCCGTCTATCTGGACGCGATGCGGGGGAAGACGTAACCGCATCGCCTTCGAGGGGAAGGGGTGGCGCGTGGTGGAGGCCCAGCACCGGATCTCCACGCGCCGCCTCGTGGACACCGACGAGGAGCAGGCCGTGCTCGAGGAGCTGATCGACCGCTCCAAGCCGCCCGTACCCCCCGATTGCGCCGGGCTGCACTACCTGCTCGCCACGCCCT
>DATGOH010000080.1:0-3723 GCA_035306165.1 Ferdinandcohnia sp. | reverse complement strand
TCGCTCGCCAGACCGGTTCGAAAAATCGAACGCACCTCCGGGAAGAAAATCGGGGGCTCGTGGTTGGGGGGAGCTTTCGCCGCTTCAGAAGCGGAGGGAGATGCCCACGCCCAGGTCGAGGACGGCGGGCGGGACCTCGAGGCCCGCGGCGAGGGTCTCCGCCAGCCCGGGGGGGAGCTGGGGGAGGAGCTCCTCGGGAACCTCCATCGCCGGGAGCTTCAGGCGGAAGTGGAACTCCCCCTCGTTGCCGAAGTGCACGGCCGCGAACGTGTTGAGGTCGAGGTAGGTCAGTAGGCGGACCCGCCAGTCGAAGCGAGCGAGGTAGGAGCCGTCCGTGAGGTTGCCGAGCAGGCTCGCGATCAGGGTGGTGTCGTTCCACGCCCCCGGCCCCGTCGCACTCGCGTAGATCCCGGCGTAGTGGCGGCCCAGGTAGAGGGGGACGAAGTCGCCCGTGAAGAGGAGCCAGGGGTAGAGGGTGGGGTCGTCGTAGCCCATGCCGTTGTAGAAGTACTCGGCGCCCACGTAGACCGCGTCGTCGTCGCCGTAGGGGATGCCGATCTCGGCGCCCGCCACGAGCTGCGGGATCCACTCGTCCTTCCGCGAGTAGGGCGTGGGCGGCTGCGGCGCCCCCGGGTCGAGGGAGACCGGGCCGCGGTAGAAGGGGCGGCGCACGTTGCGCGAGAGCGCCCCCTCGAAGCGGAAGTCGAAGAGGCCGATGGGGAAGGTGACGTCGGCGCCGAGCTGCAGCGGATGGTCCTTGCGCGCGGCGAGGCTGAGCGAGATCTCGGTCAGGCCGACGAGCTTCTCCAGGCGGAGGGCGCCGCCGATCTTTTCGGCGAGCCCGGCGTCCTCGAAGTTGGCCAGGGCGTAGAAGTTCCAGCCCGAGGCCTCGAGTGGGAGGTGGAGCTTGAGCAAGCTCACGCCGAGGCGCTCGTCGAAGACGGCGAGCGGATCGCGGCGCTGGGGATTGAGGAAGTCGGTGGGGTTCCAGAAGCGGCCTGCGCCCCAGCGGATGGCCTGGCGGCCCGCGGTCACGAAGAGGCGGCGGTCGACGTCGAACTTGATCCAGAGCTGGTCGAGGGCCACGCTCGTGCCGCGCTGCTGGAAGGAGAGCGGATCGCCGGCGACCTCCTCCTCCCGGAGGAAGGTGTGGGTGGCGCGTCCCCGCACGAAAGCCCGGAGGCGATCGTTGGGGCGGGCGTCCATGTAGACGTCCAGGAGGTTCGGGCTTCCGACGGGGAAGGTCTCCGGATTGCCCTGGGTGCGCGCGCCGTATTGCATCCGCAGGTAGAGCAGGCCGCCGATGTCGAGGCGGTTCGACGCCTCCCCCAGGCGCTCGTCGATGCGCAGTCCCTCGAGCAGCCGGCCCTCGTCGCGGTCCTCGTCCGGGAAGACCGGGGTGTCGGAGGGGGCGCCGGCGGACACCACCTCGTCTTCGCCTCCGAGGAAGAGCGCGTCGCGGTCGTCCCCTCCCTCGTCGCCGAAGAACCGCGCGTCCCGCTCGTCTTCCTCGTCGTCGCTCCCGAAGACGATCTCGTCGCGCTCGTCCGCCGTCTCGGCGACGTCCTCCTCCTGGCCGAAGAAGAGTTCGTCGCGCGGATCGGCTCCGGCCTGCGTCGCGAGGAGGAGGGCGATGCCGAGGAATGCGCGGAACACGGGACGGGCGGTACGGTTCACCGGCTCTTCGACTCGAGCCATGCCTTGGTGAAGTAGCTGTCGTCCAGGGGCTCGAGCTCCACCTGGCGGATGATCACCGTGGTCTGGTTGCCCTTCTCGACCTCGTCGAAGATGCGCTGCTCGCGCGGCACCCAGACCTCCTTGCCCTCGGCGTTCTTCACCGTCATCCACTTGGGCAGGTAGCTGGTGCGCATCAGGCGACCCGAGAGGGCGAACTCCTGGCGCTTGACCGGATTCTTCGTCTCCCGATCGATCCACAGGTGGACGACCGGGAAGGCGACGTCGGCGCCGGGCTTGGCGCGCAGCTCGAGGCGATCCGTCGTCAGCTTGCCGAGCTTCTCCTCGCCCACCCACTTGACGGTGAAGTCCTCCGCCAGGCGCGAGCGGTCGAAGTCCTGGCGCCGGGAGGTGGTGCCGCCGATGCGGTCGCGCTCGGTGCGCCGCTCCCACTTGCCGACGGTGGGGTCGTAGAAGAAGAGGTTCTTGTCCACCCGGAGGTAGCCCTTGCCCGCCTCCTCCTTCGGCCGCACGAAGAGGATCACCATCTTCTCGGTGATGTCGCGGCGGTAGACCAGGGCCTCGTAGACCTGGTCGTTCTTGTTCCGCTCCTTCTGCTCGATGAAGACCAGGGCGCGGTAGTCGCCCACGCTGTTTTGCCTCTCGTCCTGGAGCTTGACGAGCGCCAGCGCCTCCTCGTCGGTCATGCCGGACGCGATCGAGGGGAGCAAGAGCGCGAAGGCGAGAAGGGCGAGTCGATGACGCATTCCGCTACCCCACGTGATGGATGGCGGTGACCGGCCGCATCCGCGCCGCACGCGAGGCGGGGTAGAGCGAGGCGATGCCGGTCACCAGGGTGAAGGTCAGAACGGCGCGCACGAGCTGCGCCGGCTCCACCGCGAGGCGGAGCGTATCACTCATCAGCACCGTCTTGGCCGCGTCGGAGGGCAGGGGGAGGCGCGCGGCGTCGATGGCCCACGCCAGCCCCGCGCCCAGCCCCGCGCCCAGGCCGCTGGCGATCAGGCCGAGCAGGAGCGCCTCGGTGACGAAGAGGAGCAGGACCCTCGATCGCTTCATCCCGATCGCGCGCAGCGTGCCGATCTCGGGGGTGCGCTCGCGCACCGCCATCCACATCGTGTTCATCACGCCGACCACGATGATGAGCACGAGGATGGAAACGAGGAAATACGAGATGCCCTCGAAGCCTGCGATCACCCACTTCCCGTGCGTTCCCTCGCCTTCCCAGGTGTTCACGTCGAGGCGCTGGCCGGCCCAGCGCTCGTTCGAGAGCGCATCCATCCGCATGTAGAAGGGCTGCTCGACGTTCTCGAGGATGGCGTAGCCGCTCTCCTCGAGCGCCCGCGCGATCTCGTTGCGCACCCGGGGAACCTGGTCGGGATCCTTCAGGTAGACCATCAGCGAGCCCGAGGCCTCGGCCTTGTGCTGGTAGACCTCGTGGATGGTGTCGGTGTGGGTGAAGGAGATGAAGTTGGTCAGCATGCCCAGGTCGCGGCCGATCCCCACCACGGTGAGGTCCACGGAATTCACCGCACCGCCCGAGGTCTCCGCGGAGAGGATCACGGTATCGCCCACGTCCACCTTCAGGCGCCGCGCCTGGGAGGCGAAGAGGTAGATCGTCCCGCGTTCCCCGACCCGCGAGAGATCGCCCACCACCTCGTCGCCGCCTCCCTCCTTGTAGGCGCTGCGGGGCGCGAGCGTGAGGCGGGCGCGGAGTTCTTGCTCCTCCTCCGGAACGATCCCGGTCAGGCTCGTCACGATCGCCCCGGAATCGCTGACGAGCTTCCCCCAGCCGTGATCGCGGGCGACGATGGTCGCGATCTCGGGGCTCGCGCCGGCGACGATGGGGCGGAGCTTGGTCGCATCCTCCAGGATGGGCCAGGCCGCCGAGTTCATCGTCGGCTTGAAGAAGCCGTGCACGTTGACGTGCCCCGAGGCGAGGGTGGTGGTCGTCTCGAAGAGGCTGTTCGCCATCCCCTGCGAGATGGCGAGCAGGAAGACGAAGAGCATCGAGACGGAGGCCAGCGCCAC
>DATGOH010000079.1:0-9128 GCA_035306165.1 Ferdinandcohnia sp. | reverse complement strand
AGAAGCGGGCGCTCAAGAAGCTCCGCAAGGCGGGTTTGTGATTCGTAGGTTCGCGAACAACCCGATCGCCGCGCCCGGTGGAAGCCCTCCCCCGGGCGCGTCGACGTTTGGCGGTGGAGGCCTCCGCTTCCCCGTGGACGTGGCAACCTCATCAAGTTGCTGAGCGGCAGGGAAAAGATCCAGGAGGTCCTCGCGAGGACCGATCTGGTCGAACTCGTTCGGCGGCACGTGGAGCTGAAGAAGGTCGGCCGAAGCTGGGTCGGCCTGTGTCCCTTCCACGCCGAGCGGACGCCCTCCTTCCACGTCTTCCCCGAGAGCCGGCGCTTCCGCTGTTTCGGCTGCGACCGCGGCGGCGACGCCCTCACCTTCGTCATGGAGACGGAGGGCAAGGACTTCCCCACCGCGTTGCGGCAGCTCGCCGAACAGGCCGGCGTCTCCCTCGTGCAAGATCCCGAGACGCAGCGGCGCATCGCGCGGCGACGCGCCTTGTTGCGCGCCTGCGAAATCGCCGCCCGGCACTTCGCGGAGGTGTTGTGGAGTCCGGCCGGCGCCCCGGGCCGCCAGCACCTGGCCGCCCGCGGGATCTCCGAGGGCATGGCGCGCCGCGCGGGGCTCGGTTATGCCCTTCCTTCGTGGCAGGGCCTCGCGGATCGCCTTTTGCGCGAGGGGATCGCCCTGCGCGACGCGGAGGAGGCCGGCTTGGTCGTCGTCAAGGAGGGAGGTCGCGCCTACGACGTGTTCCGCGGGCGCCTCATGGTGCCCATCCGCGACGCCGACGGCAGGGTGATCGCCTTCGGCGGCCGCATCGTCGAGGGCGACGACGACCGCAAGTACATCAACTCGCGGGAGACCCCCCTGTACCGCAAGAGCCAGGTCCTCTACGGCCTCGACGTGGCGCGCGGCGCGCTGCGCACCCGCGGCGAGGCGGTGCTCGTGGAAGGCTACTTCGATGCGCTGGCTCTCTGGGAGGCCGGGATCGACCACGCGGTCGCGCTCTGCTCGACCGCGCTGACCGCCGAACACTTGGCGCGGCTGGAGCGCCTCGGGGTGCAATCCCTCGTCCTCTTGCTGGACGGCGACGAGGCCGGGCAGAAGGCGGCGCTCCGCCTCGCCGGTCCGCTGCTCGGCGCCGGGATGGCGGCGCGCGTCGTCACCCTCCCCGACGGCCACGACCCCGACACCTTCCTGCGCGAACGGGGTGCGGACGCGCTGCGGGAACGGATCGCCCAGGCGCCGCCGCTCTCCGATCACGTGATCGGGCGGCTGGTGCCCCGCACGGGAGGCTACGAGGAGGCGATGCGCGCACTCGGGGAGCTCCGGCCGATCGTCTCCGCCCTCCCGGAGGGCGTGCAGCGCACGCTCTTTCTGGGCGAGGTCGCGCGCGCCTTCGGCCTGCCCGCTCGCGACGTGGAGGCGTTCTTTCGCGGCAACCGCCCCGCTGCGCCCGCCCCAGCGCGATCGACGCCCGAGCCGGTGCGCGCGCGCCGGGCGCCGAGGCAGCCACCGCCGCGGCGCGAACTCGAACTCGCCGCCTACCTCTTCGCCTTCCCCCACCTGCGGCCACGGGTCGGCGCGGAGGTCGTCGCGCTCTTGGGCGACGCCGATCTCAAGGAGGCGCTGGCGCTCCTTCTCGACGAGGGTGCGGAGGCGGAGGAGCTCTACACGCGGCTGCCGGAGACGGTTCGACGCCCGCTCGGCGAGCGCATCCGGCAGCTCGGCGCCGAGCCGGGCGAACGCGACCGGGAAAAGGAAGTGCGGGACGGCCTTCTGCACCTCGAACTCGAACGATTGCGCGAGGATCTGAAGGCCACGATCGGGGCGCGGGAGGCGCTCGAGCGCGACCTCTTCGCCCCCGGCGACCCGCAGGAGAAGGAAGAGATCTTGCGCACCATCCGGAGCTTCGGTGATCACATCGACCGCCTCCGGGACAGGATGGATTCGCTCATGCAGCAGTTGAGAGGCGCGGCGTGAGCCCGTGAAAGGAAGCCAGAGGCTTCCACGCATGCGATGAGCCGGGAAGGGACGGAGCCTGCGCACCGTTCCACCCGGCGCATGCCGCCCGACGCGCAGACCGCTCGGGTGGCGAGGAGATGTTCATGGCGTCGAAGGGGCAGACGAGGACGCGGAAGGCCGGGACCGGCGCGAAGGGGGAGGCGAAGACCCCCGCCGCCCGCACCACCCGGAAGAAGACCTCGGCGAAGGGGGCCGAGAAGCCCGCGGCGAAGGCCGCGGCCAAGGCGGGGCGGGGCGAGGCGAAGTCCTCCAGGTCCAAGGCTGCCCCCGCGGCCGAGCCCACGGCCAAGAAGGCGAAGGGCGCAGTCGAGGAGAAGAAGAAGGTGTCGAAGAGCACGGCCAGGACGAAGACCTCCGAGAAGAGCACCGGGGCCGGTGCAACCGGGGCCTCCGCGAAGAAGGAGACCCGCCCCAAGGCCGAGGCCAAGGCGAGCAAGACGAAGGCCGCCAAGGACGAGGCGAAGACCAAGGCCACGACCAAGGCCGCCAAGGCGAAGGACGAGGCCAAGACGAAGGCCACGAGCAAGACCGCCAAGGCCAAGGACGAGACCAAGGCGAAGGCCAAGGCCACCAAGGTGGAGGCCAAGACGAAGGCCAAGGAGGAAGCCAAGGCCGCCAAGGGCGAGACCAAGGCCAAGTCCGCCAAGGAGGAGGCCAAGGCGCCCAAGGTGAAGGCCAAGTCCACGACCAAGGCCGCCAAGGACGGGGCCAAGGCGAAGGCCGCGAAGGAAAGCGCGGAGGCGAAGGAGGCAAAGACCGCCGTGGGCGCCGAGGGCGAGGATGGCGAGCCCCAGCCGCGCCGCCGCCCGCTGACCGCGGCGGAGCGCGCGAAGCTCCCCTTCCCCAACCTGCCCGACGACGACATCGAGGAGCTCAGCCTCACCGACGACGAGGAGGAGGACATCCCCCCGGCGGATCGGAAGGAGTTCAAGGCGCTGCTCGAGCTCGGCCGCGAGAAGGGCTTCCTCACGTACGACGACGTCAACGACGCTCTGCCGGCCGACATGATCTCCCCCGATCAGCTGGACGACGTGATGGCCATGTTCGGCGATCACGACATCCCGATCGTGGAGACCTCCAAGGTCGGCCCCGAGGGCCTGCTCTCCCAGGCCAAGCCCACCCTCGTCGATGCCGAGCCGGACAAGGAGCGCAAGGAGGACGAGGAGGAGGACGAAGACGCCGCCTTCGTCCGCAGCGGCGACCCCGTCCGGATGTATCTGCGGAAGATGGGGTCGGTCGCGCTCCTCACCCGCGAAGGCGAGGTGGAGATCGCCAAGCGGATCGAGGAGAGCGAGCGCGAGGTCCTGCGCGCGGTCCTCGGCGCGCCGATGGCGATCTCCGCGATCGTCGAGATCGGAGAGAAGCTCAAGAAGGGCAAGATCCGGATCCGCGACGTCGTCAAGGATGCGCCCGATCAGGGCGACGGCGACTCCGACGATCTGGACGACGAGGAGATGCCGATCCGTCGCAGCGGGGCCGAGACCTCGAAGACGGACCAGGTCATCAAGACCATCGAGAAGCTCAAGAAGCTCGACAAGGAGAACCGCAAGCTCGACGAGCAGCTCGAGAAGGGCAACCTCTCCGAGGCGAGGATCCAGAAGATTCGCGCCGAGCAGACCGCCCTGCAGGCGGAGATGGCCGAGCTCCTGGAGGAGATCAAGCTCAGCAAGAAGGTGATCGACCAGATCGTCGAGGATCTGAAGCGGATCATCTTCACCATCGACGAGGCCGAGGCGGAGATCCGCGCGGCCGAGGAGAAGGCGAAGATGTCGGCCGACCAGATCCTCGAGGTCGCCAAGGCGCTGCGCGAGAACAAGAAGCCGCCGGTCTCCCTCAAGAAGGCCAAGCTCTCGGAGGACGAGCTCGAAACCCTCGAGCGGCAGGTCAAGAGCGCGCGGCGCCGCATCCGCAACGCGCTGATCGACGCCAAGCTGGACGACAAGCTGGAGCGCAAGACCGGCGGCGTGGAGAAGTGCGTGGAGGAGCTGCGCCGCACCTACCAGGCGATGGTCTCGGGCGAGCGGCGCGCGGAGAAGGCGAAGCAGGAGCTCATCGAGGCCAATCTCCGCCTGGTGGTCTCCATCGCCAAGAAGTACACGAACCGCGGCCTGCAGTTCCTGGACCTCATCCAGGAGGGGAACATCGGCCTGATGAAGGCGGTGGACAAGTTCGAGTACCGCCGCGGCTTCAAGTTCTCCACCTACGCCACCTGGTGGATCCGGCAGGCGATCACCCGGGCGATTGCGGACCAGGCGCGGACCATCCGCATCCCGGTCCACATGATCGAGACGATCAACAAGCTGATTCGGACCAGCCGCTATCTCGTCCAGGAGATCGGCCGCGAGCCCACCCCGGAGGAGATCGCGGAGAAGATGGAGCTCCCGCTCGAGCGGGTGCGGAAGGTGCTGAAGATCGCCAAGGAGCCCATCTCGCTCGAGACGCCGATCGGCGAGGAGGAGGACAGCCACCTCGGCGATTTCATCGAGGACAAGGCGATCGTCAGCCCCTCGGACGCGGTCATCAGCATGAACCTCTCGGAACAGACGCGGAAGGTGCTCGCCACGCTGACGCCCCGGGAGGAGAAGGTGCTCCGCATGCGTTTCGGCATTGGAGAGAAGAGCGACCACACCCTCGAGGAGGTGGGTCAGGATTTCGAAGTGACGCGCGAACGCATCCGGCAGATCGAGGCGAAGGCCCTGAGGAAGCTTCGTCACCCCAGCCGCGCCAAGCGCCTCAAGAGCTTCATCGACACGTAAAAAGCTGCGCCGCCTCGTTTACGACCAGGCGGCGCAGTTGTATTAAGGCGGCCCCATCGGGCCCATAGCTTAGCGGTAGAGCCGTCGACTCATAATCGAACAGGCGCAGGTTCGAATCCTGCTGGGCCCACCAATCCCGAGGCGGTTTCGGTCGTTCGGGCATGCAGAAAGAGAGAGATGGAAGGGAGCAGTACCTTGCACGACTTGTTGAAGGCCCTGAATGCCCTGCAGAGCGTGGACACGGAACTCGACGAGCTCGTTCGGAAGAGCCGCGAGTACCCGAACCAGCTGGCCGAACTCGACGCGAGGCTGGGGGCCGCGCGCGAGGCGACCGACGCTTGCCGTCGCAAGCTCGAGGAGCTCCAGGCACAGAAGCGGGCCCTCGAGGAACAGCTCGCCGCCGACAAGGAAAAGATCAAGAAGTGGGAGGCCCGTCTGACCGAACAGCGCTCCGCCCGCGAGTACGCCGCCCTGGCGCGCGAGATCGACATCGCCAAGAAGCAGAACGCCACCGCTTCCGAGGAGATCGTCGAACTCGCTCAGGCGATCCAGGCCGCGGCGGAAGAACTCGAGGCTGCGGAGAAGGCCTTCGCGGAGATCGAGGCGGAGGTGTCGGCCGACCGTGCTCGCATCGAGGCCGCGCTCGGCGAGACGAGCGAGAAGGAAGCGGCGCTCTCCCAGCGGCGCATGGAGGCGGCCAAGTCGGTGCCCGCGCAGATGCTGCGCCGGTACGACCTCATCCACCAGCGGCGCGGCACGGTGCTCGTTCCCGTGGTGAACGGCGCCTGCTCGGGATGCCGGATGAGCATTCCGCCCCAGCTGCTCAACCAGCTCTTGGCTCGGCCCAAGCTCGACGCCTGCCCCACCTGCGGGCGGATGATCTACGTCCCCTCGGCCTTCGAGAGGGAGCAGCCGGAAGCCTGATGTCGCGCCGCCCCTCCCCCGCGGAGGTCCTCCGCTACGTCGCCGAACACGAGAGCTTCGAACACACGCTGAGGGCCTTTCCCGACCTGCGGGAGGAGGATCTGCGCGCGATGATGCGTGCGGTGGCCCGCGCGGCCGAAGCGCGCGAAGAGAGCGTGCGCGGCCCGGACGCCCGGCCGCGGCCGGAAAAGCGCCTGCGCGTCTTCTCGGACGGCGCCGCGCGGGGCAATCCCGGACCCGCCGGCGCGGGTGCGGTCATCGAGAGCGCCGACGGCGAGGTCATCGAGCGCCTCGGACGCTATCTCGGCGTCGCCACCAACAACCAGGCGGAGTACGAGGGGCTCATCCTCGGCCTCGAGCGCGCCCTGGAGCTGGGCGCGACCGAGATCGAGGTCTTCGCCGATTCCGAGCTGCTCGTGCGGCAGCTGCGCGGGGAGTACCGCGTGCGCAACGAAGGCCTCGTGCCGCTGTGGCAGCGCGCCCGCGCCCTCCTTGCCCGCTTCGCGCGCGTCGCGCTGACCCACATCCCCCGCGAACGCAACGCCGCCGCCGACGCCATGTCCAACCGCGCCATCGACGAAAAGCTCTAGCCCCAGATTTCGCACCGCACCCTCGGCCACCGGGCCGCAGCCCCAGATTTCGCGCCGAGCGTGGAGGTGCCGAAGTCGCCCTGTAAGCCGGGTTCTGTCCCCGCCCTTCCGGGCGGGTGGTAGACATTCATCTAGGCCCACCGTTGCCGATGGGCTCGAGCGGGCGTACCCGGAGGTCGCGGAGCGGGCCACTCCGGCCTTCACGAGGAAGGCGCCTCCCTATTTGCCCTTGCTTCAGGTGGGGTTTGGCCTGCCACCCCTGTCACCAGGGGCGCGGTGCGCTCTTACCGCACCCTTTCACCCTTACCGAGGCGAGGCCTCGGCGGTTTGCTTTCTGTGCCACTTTCCATCGGGTCACCCCGTCTGGCCGTTAGCCAGCACCCTGCCCTGCGAAGCCCGGACTTTCCTCTCGCGGCCAAGGCCGCCAGCGTCTACCCGGACGACTTCGGCACTTCCGAACCTAACACAGATGCGCGCGGCCGCATTCAGCTTTCGTCGGCGGCCTCCGCGGGCGAGGTCGGGGCGACCTTCTTCGAAGCGCGCGGGCTGAGGAGGAGTAGGCCCACGCCCACGGTGATGGCGATGTCCGCCACGTTGAAGACCGGCCAGAGCCAGACCGAAATCATGTCGGTCACCTTGCCGTCCCACAGCCGGTCCACGGCGTTGCCCAAGCCGCCCGCAGCGACCAGGCCGAGGGCGCTCGCGCCGATCCGCGAGGCGAGCAGGTCGCGCAGGTTCCAGAGCACGAGGGCGAGCAGGACGATGGCTCCGGCGCCGAGCATCCAGTAGGGGATGCCCTCGAGGAAGGAGAAGGCCACCCCCTCGTTGAAGGCGAGGCGCAAGGCGAGCCAGTCGGCGCCCAGGAAGATCGGTCCGTCGGCCAGGTGGGCGAGCGCCAGCGCCTTGGTCACGGCATCGAGGACCAGCGTTCCCACGAAGAGGGTCGAGGCGAGTATCCAATTCGACTTCAAGGGCGTCGCTCCTCGTCCGGCACCACCAGGGCGGTCAACGCCCGCGGCCGCCGGGGCATTTCGGGGAGATTCCCTACCGAGGTCCGCCTGTGCAAGGAATTTCCGGCGTCGCCGTTTGACAGGGCAGGTTCGGCCCAGTAGATGCCCGCGACATGCCGCTACTGCTTTTCGCTACGGTCGTGGTGGGTCCTCTGGCGCAGGCGAGCGAGCCGCCCTCCTGGATGCTCTGGGCGGGCTTCGGCCTGCTTTTCGCGGTGGTCGTCACCCTCGTCCTCCTCCTGAAGGGTCGGAAGCGCCCGCCCGAAAAGAAGCCCGAAAAACTCCCCCCACCTCCGCCGGCCGCTCCGCCTCCGGCGCCGCCCGCCGAGCCACCCGCGGCCGCGAAGGTGCCGCGCGAGGAAGAGGCCCTCGGGCCCGAGGAGAAGGCGCGCCGGAAGAAGGAGGAAGATGAGCGACGGAAGGCCGAGTACCACGCCCGCAAGGAGGCGGAGCGCGCCGAGCGCGAGCGGCGGCGTCGCGAGCGAGAAGAGGAGGAACGCCGCCGCCAGGCCGAGCTCGAGGAGCAGCGCCGGCGCGAGGAGGAGGAGAGGCGCCGGCAGGAAGAGGAGCGCCGCCGGCGGGTCGAGGCCGAGGCCGGGAAGACCCTGCTCGAGGGCCTGGGCAAGACCCGTGAGGGCGGCTTCATGGCCCGCCTCTCCGGACTCTTCGGTCGGAGCCGCGGCGAGATCACCGCCGAGGCCATCGCGGAGCTCGAGGAAATCCTCTTCACGGCGGACATCGGCGTGAAGACCGCCATGCGCCTGGTGGAGAACGCGCAGGAGCGGCTGCGCAGCGCCAAGCTCGTCGACGGCGACGCGCTCAAGGCGAGCATCCGCGAAGACATCGAGGCCATCCTCGCGCGGGCGCAGGGCAGCGACGCGCGCGCGATCCTGCCCGCCATCGGCCTGCCCTACGCGGAGAAGCGCCCCTGGGTCATCATGGTCGTCGGCGTCAACGGCGCGGGGAAGACGACCACCATCGGCAAGCTCGCCGCCAAGTTCCGGGCCGAGGGCAAGAAGGTCATCCTCGGCGCGGCCGACACCTTCCGCGCGGCCGCCACCGAGCAGCTCGAGGTGTGGGGCGAGCGGGCCGAGGTCCCGGTGGTCACCGGGCCCGAAGGCTCCGACCCCGGCGCCGTGGCCTTCGACGCGGTCTCGCGCGCCGTGCGCGAGGAGGCCGACGTGGTGATCGTGGACACCGCGGGCCGCCTCCACACCAAGACGCCCCTGATGGAGGAGCTCAAGAAGGTCCGCCGGGTCATCGGCAAGGCCCGCGAGGGCGCCCCGGACGAGATCCTCCTCGTCCTCGACGCCACCATGGGCCAAAACGCCATCCAGCAGGCGCGCCAGTTCCACGAGGCGCTGGGCGTGACGGGGATCGTCCTGACCAAGCTCGACGGTACGGCCAAGGGCGGCGTGGTCATCGGCATCGCCGACGAGTTCTCCATCCCCGTGCGCTTGGTCGGGGTCGGCGAGAAGCTGGCGGATCTACGCCCCTTCGATCCCCGCGAATACGCCGACGCGCTCTTCGGTTGACCGGGCGGCCTCCTCCCCGCCCGGGGCCGGGCGGCTGGCCAGGACGAGGCGGAATGTTACGATAGCCCGATGAGAGTTCCGGCAGAGGCCAGGGGGGAGGAGCGCAAGGAGGCCCAGGTCGGAAGCGCGACCGAGCGAGTGCAGGCCCTCTTCGAAGCCATGCGCCCGCACCAATGGGCGAAGAACGCCTTCGTCCTCGCGCCGCTCGTCTTCTCGCGCAATCTCCTCGATCTCGGTCTGGTGGCGCGCGCCCTGGAGGCCTTCCTCCTCTTCTCGTTCACCGCCTCGGCGGTCTATCTC
>DATGOH010000078.1:0-8136 GCA_035306165.1 Ferdinandcohnia sp. | reverse complement strand
CTCCTCTTCGCGATCCTCGGCTGCGATCGCGTCGTCGACGATGGGGTATACGCCTTTTCGGCGGAGCGCACCGAGCTTCGCACCTGCGGCGACGCGCCCTTCCCGCCGGCGCAGTGGGAGGGCGAGGTGCAGACCTTCGGTGACGAACTGCAAATCGCCTTGCCGACGATCCACCTGGCGGTGGGCGAGAGGACGCTCGTGGGTCGCTACTTCTTCGCCCGCGACACGGACCGCCGGCTCATCGCCAATTCGAGTTTCCACCAGACCGTTTCGGTGGGGGAGACACCGTGCCCCACCTTCGTCCAGCTCGGCCTTTCGGCCACCACGCGTGGAGAGACGAGCTTCGCGGGCGTTCTGCGCGCCACCTACGAGATGGACCTCGACGCGCCCTCCGCATGTCCCCGGGCGTGCACGTGGGCCGTGCGCTTCCGCGCCGAGCGCATCGGCGATCTGCCCCAATCGATCACGAGGAGCGGACGATGATCCCACCCAAGGACCTACCGAACTCCATCGACTCCTTCCTCGAGGAGGAGCGGATCTTCCCGCCGCCCCCGGCGTTCTCCGCCGCGGCGCGCATCCGGAGCATGGACGATCATCGCGCGCTCTGCGAACGGGCGGAGCGGGATCCGGACGCCTTCTGGGCGGAGCAGGCGCGCGCCCAGATCGCCTGGAGAAAGCCCTTCACGATCGCGCGGCGGGGAGAGTTCCCGGACGTTTCGTGGTTCGTCGACGGCGAGTTGAACGCCACCGACTCCTGCGTGGACCGCCACCTCTCCACGTGGCGGAGGAACAAGGCGGCCATCGTCTGGGAGGGGGAGCCGGGTGACCGCCGGGTGCTCACCTACAACGACCTCGCGCGCGAGGTGTCTCGATTTTCCGCTGCACTCCTTCGCCTTGGGGTGAAAACAGGAGATCGTGTTTGCATTTACTTGCCCATGATCCCCGAGGCGGCGATCGCGATGCTCGCCTGCGCGCGCATCGGCGCGGTCCACTCGGTCGTCTTCGCCGGCTTTTCCGCCGACGCGTTGCGCGAACGCATCCGGGATGCGGGCGCCGAAGTGGTGATCACCGCGGACGGGGGGTATCGCAAGGGCGCGGAGCTGCAGCTCAAGGCCGAGGTGGATCGCGCGCTGGCCGGGGTCTCGACCGTACACAGCGTCGTGGTCGTCCGCCGGACGGGAAGTCCCATTCCATGGAATCCCCACCGAGATCGGTGGTGGCACGAACTCGTCACGGACGAGCGCGCCGAGGCCGTTCCCGTTTCGAGCGATCACCCGCTCTTCATCCTCTACACCTCGGGCTCCACCGGGAAACCCAAGGGCATGGTGCACACGACCGGCGGGTATCTGACCGGCGTCTGCTCCACCATGGACTGGGTCTTCGACCTGCGCGACGACGACACCTTCTGGTGCACGGCCGACGTGGGCTGGGTGACCGGCCACTCCTACGTGGTCTACGGTCCGCTCGCCAAGGGCGCGACGGTCGTGATGTACGAGGGTGCGCCGCTCCACCCGCGACCCGATCGCTTCTGGGAGATCGTGGAAACCCACCGGGTGACCGTGCTCTACACGGCACCGACCGCGATCCGCGCCTTCATGCGGCTCGGCGCGTCCTGGCCCGGGCGGCGGGATCTGCGTTCGCTGCGCCTGCTCGGAACCGTGGGCGAGCCGATCAATCCCGCGGCGTGGACGTGGTACCGCAGCGTCATCGGCCAGGACCGGACGCCCGTGGTGGACACCTGGTGGCAGACCGAGACGGGCGCGGTGATGATCGCGCCCCTTCCCGGCGCCACGCCGACCAAGCCAGGTTCGGCGACCCTCCCGCTTCCCGGCATCTCCGCGCGCGTGGTGGACGCCGAGGGCAAGGAGGTTCCGCCGGGAAAGGGGGGATACCTGGTCATCGATCGCCCGTGGCCGTCCATGGCGAAGACCATCCACGGCGATCACGCGCGCTTCGTCTCCACCTACTTCTCGCAGGTGAAAGGGGCCTACTTCACCGGGGATGGGGCTCGCCGTGATCGGGACGGCTACTTCTGGATCATGGGCCGGGTGGACGACGTGCTGAACGTCTCCGGGCACCGGCTCGGCACCATGGAGCTCGAGAGCGCGCTCGTCGCCCATCCGAGCGTGGTGGAGGCCGCGGTGGTGGGCGCCCCGGACGAGCTGAAGGGCTTTGCCATCGTCGCCTTCGTCACCCTGCGCGAGGGGGTCGATCCCTCGGAAGAGCTGGCCGAGGCGCTCGCGGAACACGTGGTCCGCACCATCGGTGCGATCGCGCGTCCCGACCGCATCCGCTTCGCCACGGTGCTGCCGAAGACGCGCTCGGGGAAGATCCTGCGCCGGCTGCTGCGCGACGTGGCCGCGGGGCGGCAGGGCAGCGGGGACATGAGCACGCTCGAAGATCTCGCTGCGCTCGCCGCGCTCTATTCTCAGGAGGAGTGAGCCTCAGCCGAGGTCGAGCTCCGTTTGCCGGGGCTCGAGGCCGAGCGCCTGGCGCACCGGCGCGAAGGAGCGGCGGTGCGCCGCGCAGGGGCCGAGTCGTTCGAGCGCGGCGAGGTGCTCGGGAGCCGGATAGCCCTTGTGCCGGGCGAAACCGTAGCCGGGATGGTGGCGATCGAGCTCCTCCATGTACGCGTCGCGCGCCGTCTTGGCGAGGATGGAGGCGGCCGCGATGGAGAGGCTGCGCTGGTCGCCCTTGATCAGATCGATCTGTCGGATGGGAAGCTCGCGCAGACGGCGCGCGTCCACGAGCAGCGCGTCCGGCGGGCGGGGCATCGTGCGTGCCTCCACGCGGGAGGGGGCGTCCGCGTCGGCCGTGGGGGCCGACAGACCCTCCACCGCGCGGCGCATGGCGAGCAGGCCGGCGCGGTAGATGTTGAGGCGGTCGATCTCCTCCACCTCCGCCCGGGCCACGCAGTATGCGATCGCCGCGGCACGGATGGTCTGCGCCAGCTCCTCCCGCGCCCGCGGGGTGAGCTTCTTGGAATCGTCCACGCCGCGCAGGCGCGCGTCGCGGGGCAGGACGACCGCGGCCGCGTAGACGGGCCCCGCCAGGGGGCTCATCCCGGCCTCGTCGACCCCCGCGATCCGCTCGCAGCCCTCCGCCCAGAGCTGGCGTTCGAAGGTGAGCATGGCGCGCAGGCGCTGGCCCTCGGCGCGGTTCTTCTGCCGCCTTTTCTCGATGGCCTCGAGGATCGCGCGGGCGCCGGGTCGCCCGTCCGCCCGCAACAGGGCCTCCACCTCCCGGGGCATGGGGCGCCCCTCGTCCAGGTAGAGGCGGCGGAGCTCGCGGAGGGTCGGGCGCATCGTCCGCCTTCATAGCAGAGCGGCGCCTTTCCACGCGCGGGGGATTTCGATACAACCTGGCGACCATGCGAGACGTCTTCATCTGTGCCGCCGTGCGCACGCCGATCGGCAGGCTGCGCGGTGCGCTCTCCTCGATTCGTCCCGACGACCTGGCGGCCCACGTCATCGCTGCGGCCATCGAGCGCGCGGGCCTCGCCCGGGAGGCGGTGGACGAGGTCGTCTTCGGCTGTGCCAACCAGGCCGGCGAGGACAACCGCAACGTCGCCCGGATGGCCCTGCTGCTCGCTGGCCTGCCCCAGGAGGTGCCCGGCCACACGGTGAACCGGCTCTGCGCCTCGGGGCTGGAGGCGGTGACCCAGGCCGCGCGCTCCATCGCGCTCGGTGACACCGACGTGGCCGTGGCCGGCGGCGTGGAGTCGATGTCGCGCGCGCCGTGGGTGATGCCCAAGCCCGACGTGGCCTTTCCCACCGGCGGCGTGCAGGTCTGGGACACTTCGCTCGGCTGGCGCTTCCCCAATCCGCGCATGGAAGAGCTCTTCCCCCTCGAGTCGATGGGCGAGACCGCGGAGAACGTGGCGGAGCGCTACGGGATCGCGCGCGAGGAGCAGGACCGCTTCGCCTACGAATCCCATCGAAGGGCGGTGTCCGCCTGGGAGAGCGGGCGTTTCGCGGACGAGGTGGTGGGGGTTCTGGTCCCGCAGAAGCGGGGCGAGCCATGGCTCGTCGCCCGTGACGAGGGGCCGCGCGCCGACACCTCGCTCGAAAAGCTCGCAAAGCTCCCGCCGGTGTTCCGGAAGGGCGGCACGGTGACGGCGGGCAACAGCTCCTCGCTCAACGACGGCGCCGCCGCCCTCGTGCTCGCCTCGGAGGAGGCGGCGCGTCGCCATGGCCTGACCCCGATGGCGCGCTTCCTGGGTGGGGCGGCCGCGGGCGTCGATCCCCGGTACATGGGCATCGGCCCGGTGCCGGCGGTGCGCAAGCTCTTGGCGCGGCTCGGCGTACGCATCGTGGAGATCGATCGGGTGGAGCTCAACGAGGCCTTCGCGGCACAGAGCCTCGCCTGCATCCGCGACCTCGAGCTCGATCCCGAGCGCGTCAACGTCAACGGCGGGGCGATCGCGATCGGCCATCCCCTGGGCTGCTCGGGGGCGCGGATCCTCACGACGCTGGTGCACGAACTGCGCCGCTCGGGGGGGCGCTATGGCTTGGCCACCATGTGCGTGGGCGTGGGGCAGGGCGCGGCGGCCCTCGTCGAGCGCGTCTGAACGCGGACGGAGAATCTGGAGGCGATGATGCGACTGCAGAAGGCGACGTTGCCCGAGGGAAGGATCCTCGTTGGCGGAAGCTGGAGGGAGGGGCGCTCGGAGCGGCCCATCGAACTCGTCTACCCGGGGACGGGCGAGACCTACCTGCGCTTCGCGGGCGCCGGGGCGGCCGACGTGGACGAGGCCGTGGCCCACGCGCGCGCGGCCATGGATGGGCCGTGGACGAAGAAGATCCGGCCCGCCGAACGCAGCCGCATCCTGTGGAAGCTGTCGGAGCTTCTGCTCGCGCACGCCGACGAGCTCGCCGAGCTGGAGACGCTCTGCACCGGCAAGCCGATCCGCGAGACGCGCGGCGTGGAGATCCCGTTGTCGGCCGAGATCTTCCAATATTTCGCCGGCTGGGCGACGAAGATCCAGGGCGAGACCGTGCCCTCCTCGCCGGGCATGCTCGGCTTCACGCTGCGCGAGCCCGTGGGCGTGGTGGGCGTCATCACCCCGTGGAACTTCCCGCTGCTCATGTCTTCCTGGAAGATCGCCGCGGCCCTGGCGTGCGGCAACGCCGTGGTGCACAAGCCCTCGGAACTCACGCCGCTGACCGCGCTGCGCCTCGCCGAGCTCGCCCTGGAGGCGGGACTTCCCGAGGGCGTCTACCAGGTGCTCCCGGGCCACGGCGCGGAGGCCGGCGCGGCGCTCGTCGCGCATCCCGGCGTGGACAAGATCTCCTTCACCGGCTCGACCGCGACCGGGCGGCGCATCATGCAGGAGGCGGCGGGTAGCCTGAAGCGCCTCACCCTCGAGCTCGGCGGCAAGAACCCCAACGTGGTCTTCGCCGACGCGGACCTCGACGCCGCCATCAAAGGCGCGCTGAACGCGGCCTTCTACAACAAGGGCGAGGTCTGCGCCGCGGGCTCGCGGCTTCTGGTGGAGCGCAGCGTGCACGCGCAGGTGGTGGAGGGTCTCGCCCATCGGGCGGCGAAATTCGCCGCGGGGCAGGGCGATCCCCTCTCGCCCGACACGCGCCTCGGGCCCCAGGTCTCGAAGGCCCACATGGAGAAGGTGCTCGGCTACATCGAGAAGGGGAAGGCCGAGGGGGCGAAGCTCGTGGCCGGCGGCGGACGCAACGAGAAGGCGGGATCGGGCTTCTTCCTCCAGCCCACCGTCTTCGACGAGGTCCGGCCCGAGATGGCGATCGCCCGCGAGGAGATCTTCGGCCCGGTGGTGGCGGTCATCCCCTTCGATTCGATCGAGGAGGCCACCGCCCTGGCCAACGACACCGACTACGGCCTGGCCGCGGGCGTCTGGACGCGCGACGTGGGCAAGGCGCTGGCCGCCGCCAAGGCGCTGCGCGCCGGCACCGTGTGGGTGAATTGCTACAACGTCTACGACCCCGCGCTTCCCTTCGGCGGTTTCAAGGCCTCGGGCTTCGGGCGCGAGCTCGGCGCCAAGGCGATCGAGAACTACACCGAGACCAAGACCGTGATGGTCTCGCTGGAATGAGGGTGACGATGCAGCGCGACTGGACGCAGCCCAGCGCGGAGCCGCTGGTCCACTACGAGGTGCAAGACGGCGTGGCCCTGATCCGCCTGCAGGATCCCCCGGCCAACGCCTACTCGTACCCGATGTTCCGCCAGATCGACGACGCGATCCTGCGGGCGCGCTTCGATCGCGACGTGCACGTGATCGTGATCACCGGTGCGGGCGAGAAGATGTTCTGCGCCGGCGCGAACATCGAGATGCTCGAGGAGGTGGATCCGTACTTCAAGTACTACTTCTGCCTCCACGCGAACGAGACGCTGTTGCGCCTGGAGAACACGCCCAAGCTGGTGATCGCGGCGCTCAACGGCCACTGCGTGGGCGGTGGTCTCGAGATCGCGCTCGCCGCCGATCTGCGCATCGCGCGCAAGGGAGCTGGGAAGATCGGTCTTCCCGAGGTGGCGCTGGGCGTGCTGCCCGGCACCGGGGGGACGCAGCGGCTCGCGCGGCTCCTCGGCAAGTCGAAGGCCATCGAGCTGATGGTCGAGGGCACGGTGATGGACTTCGAGAAGGCGGAGGCGATCGGCCTGGTCAACCAGGTGATCGAGGCCGAGAGCGCCGAGTCCTTCGTCGAGCAGGTCCTCGCCTTCGCGCGCCGCTTCGTCCCACCCGGCAAGGCGGCGAAGGCGGTGGGCGCGATCAAGCGCGCGGTGCACGGCGGTGCGGAGATGGCCCTGGAGAGCGGACTCGCCCTCGAGCGCGAGCTGCAGCAGCAGCTCTTCGCCAGCGAGGATGCCCGCGAGGGCTTCGCTGCCTTCCTCGAAAAGCGCGCGCCCGTGTTTTCCGGGAGGTGAGATGGAGACGCCCCGCTCTCCGCGCGAATCCGAGGTGGTGACCACCGAGATCGTGCTCCCCGGCGACGGCAACGCCCTGGGCACGGCCTTCGGCGGCAAGGTGATGCAGTGGATCGACACGACCGCCGCCATCGCCGCCGCGCGCCACACGAGGAAGGTGGTGGTCACCGCCTCCATGGACGAACTGCACTTCCACGTCCCCATCAAGGTGGGAGAGATCGTTCAGATCCACGCGCGCGTGAACGCCGCCTTCCGCCACTCGCTCGAGGTGGGGGTGGAGGTCTACGCCGAGGATCCGATCAAGGGCACCCGCAAGCACACCTGCTCGGCGCTGCTCACCTTCGTGGCGCTCGACGCCGACGGGCGGCCGACCACGGTGCCGCCGCTCCTCTTGGAGACGCAGGAGGAGCGGGACCTGCAGGCGGCCGCGGAGGCGCGGCGCGCCCAGCGCCTGGCGAACCGGCGGCGCACGGCGCCCTCCGGGTGAGCGCGGTCCGAGGCGGTGCGCGGCTGGCGGAGGGGGCCGCGCCCGTGCGATGATCGGCGCATGGATCTGGCCCTTCGCGCGAGCGAATTCGCCGGATATCGCCCCCGGGATCTTCTGGCCGAAGGGGGCTCGGCCGCGGTGTATCGCGCGGAGGGACCGCATGGGATCGCGGCGCTGAAGGTCTTCCGCCGACCTCTTCCCCCCGAGTCGCTGGCGCTGGCGCAGGTCCTCTTGGAGATCGACCATCCGCACGTGGCCCGCTTCTTCGCCTTCGGCCAGGGGGCGGTCCACTGGGCGGCGATGGAGTTCCTCGAGGGGCCGAGTTTGGAGGAGGTCCTCGCGGGCGGGCGCCTGCCCGTGGATCGCGCCCTGCGCCTGGCCGCGCGCATCGCCGAGGGGATGGAGGTGCTCCACCGCGCCGGATGGGTGCATCGGGATCTGAAGCCCGGCAACGTGATCGTCTTGCCCGACGACCACCCGAAGATCGTGGATTTCGGCCTCGCCCGGCGGGTCGGGGCGCAGGCCGCGACGCCCAGCTTCGAGGGATCGTGGGGCTATGCGGCCCCGGAGCAGATCGAGGGGCGCGCCGCCGACGTGCGGTCGGACGTCTACGCCCTCGGCGTCATCCTCTACCGGATGCTGGTCGGGCGCCTTCCCTTCGGCGATGCGCCGGTGGCGGCGGCGCTGGGCCACCTGCACGATCGGCCGCCGCCGCCCCGCGACCAGAATCCCGCGATCCCACCGGCGGTCGA
>DATGOH010000077.1:0-12123 GCA_035306165.1 Ferdinandcohnia sp. | reverse complement strand
GTTCGGCGAAGGAGAGCATGCGCGCCGGCGGGCGAGGGGTGAAGGGCTGCAGCGCCGCGGGAGGGAGCGATGCCTCCTCGGCGAGGATGCGCGCGACCGCGGGCGTGCAGAGCTTGCCCTGGCAGGTGCCGGTGCCGAATCCCGTGTAGCGCTTGACGGATTCGATGTCGCGATGCCCCTTGGCGATGGCGTCGCGCACGTCCTGGAGGGTGACGTCCTCGCAGGTGCAGACGAAGCACTTGCTCACGCTGCCTCCTGGCCGACGAAGGCCGCCGCCGCGCGGCCGGCCGCCGCGCCCTCGCGGGCCGCTTCGTCGGGCGAGCAGGGCCCGGTCACCTCGCCGCAGGCGAAGACGCCGGGGACGCGGGTGGCGCCCTGGGAATCGGTTTCCACGAAGAAGCCCCCCGCCGCGAAGCGGATGGCGGCGCCGGCGTGGCGGGCCAGGTCGACGAAACCGGAGCGGTTGTCGGCGATGGCCATCAAGTCCACGCGGACCTTCCGCTCTTCGCCATCGGGCGTCCGGAGGATGGCGCCGGCGAGGCGTCCGCGTCCGCGCGCGCGGACGACGTGGCCGCGGGGGCCGGGCGACAGACCGACCACGGCGACCACCTCGCAACCCGCGCGCCGCAGCGCCTCGGTCACCGCCTCCGCCTCGGGGCCGTCGCCGGCCACCAAGGCGCGCTCCCCCGGGACGACGCCGTCGCGTTCGAGGAGGGTGAGGAGGGCGCGGGCGCCGAAGACGCCCGGCAGATCGTTGTTGGGAAAGAGCGGGAGAATCTCGTTGGCCCCCGTCGCCAGCACCAGCGCGCGCGGGCGGATGACGAGCAGGGTGCGCTCCGGCCCGCGGGCGGCGGCCCAGGGGACGCCCGGCGCGTCCTCGCGGAAGAGGCCGAAGACGAAGGTCGAGCGCAACAGGCGGACGCCGGCGCGCTCCAGCACGTCCGCGTCGGGAAGGTCCCGGATCCCATCGTCCGCGAGCGTGGTCTTCGCGCCGGCTCGGGCCGCCTCGAGGGCCGCGGCGCGCCCCGCGGCGCCGCCGCCGATCACGAGGACGTCCGTGGCGTGCTCGAGGTAGCGCGCCTCGGGCTGCAGGGCCGCGTCGGGAAGGGTGCCCAGCCCCGCCATGTGCCGCGCGACCATGGCCACGACCTTCTCCACCACGGGGACGCCCGGAAAGAGGGAGTGGTGATCCAGACCCCGGGGGTACATCCAGTCGATGGTGGCGAAGACGTCCACGTTGGCGTTCGGGAAGGCGTTCTGTCGCTCGACCCGCATGCCGCCGCGGACGGGCGTCTGGCAGGCGGCGACGTTGGGCTCGCCGTCCACCCGCACCAGGCAGTGGGCGCAGCGCCCCGCAAGGCAGTAGGGACCGCGGGCGCGGTGGTACTTCACGCCGCGGGAGAAGATCTCCAGGCCGGACGCCAAGAGCGCGGAGGCCAGCGGCTCGCCCTCGCGCGCGGGGACGCGCCGGCCTTCCACCTCGATGTGGACGAGCGGGCGCGGGTCGTCTTCCTTCGTTCGCCTCGCCATGCGCGGGGGTCTATACCACGGCGGGGCGAACGGCGCAGCGTCAGCCCGCCGCGAGCGGATCGATCTTCGCGGCGAGGATGAAGTCGTTTTCCGAGAGGCCGCCGATGGCGTGCGTCCAGAGCGACACTTCCACCATCCGGTAGTGCACGCAGAAGTCGGGGTGGTGCCCCTCCTCCTCCGCCAGATCCGCCATGCGGTTCACGAAGGCGATCGCCTGGGGAAAGGTCTCGAAGACGAAGGTCTTCGTCAGCCGATCGCCCTCCACCCGCCAGCCGGGGACCTGCGGGAGCAAGGCCTCTTGCTGCTCGCGGGTCAGGGGAGGGACGCCGCCTTCACAGGGCACACAGCGCTTCGTTCTCAGGTCCATGCGCAGAGCCTGGGGCCGAACGGAGCCTTCGTCAATCCGCGCGTCGACGCGAGGTCTTCTTCTTCACCTTCGTTTTCGCTTCGGCGGCGGCCTGCCGGCGGGCGGCGCGCTCCTCCTTCTTGCGGCGCTGGCGCTCGAGGAATCCCATCTTGGGGCGGCGCGGCCGCGGCGGCTCCTCCTCGTCCGTTTCGACGAGGTCGGCCACCTCGGAGGTGGGGCCGCCGAAGGCGCGGGTGAGCATCGCCTGGGCGGCGGGATGCATCTCGCCGCGCTCCTTGGCCTCCTGCTCCAATTCGGAGAACCAGAAGAGGCGCCGGGTGACGAGGGTGGCGTAGGCGCCGGGAGGCAACGTGAAGGCGACGTTCACCTTGAGTCGACCGCGGTTGAGCTCGTCGGGGCGGGGTTTGCCGACCACGAGCTTGCCCGGAATCACGACGACGGGGCGCTCCTCGTGCTTGAAGAAGAGGCCCGGCATGTGGGGCAGGGCGAGGTCGTCCAGCCGGATGCGCTCGCGCTCGAGGGTCTCGAAGACGGCGCGGGCCGTGCGCGCGTCGTCGAAGGTGGAGTCGGGGCCGAGCAGGGGGAAGGTGCGCGCCTTCAGATCCTCGAACTGCTCGCGGGAGAGCACGCGCGGAAAGAGCAGCCGGCCCGCCTGGTAGCGCAGCGAGATCATCTCCTCCTCGGGGAGGACGTCGAGAAGCAGGCGCCGCACGCCCTCGTTCCACAGGTAGCTCTGGTACTCGTACAGAAGCAGGGTGCGGTAGCGTTGCTCGATGTGCATGAAGGCGCCGGCCCAGTCCTTCGGATTCTCCTGCAAATGCTGCAGGATGTGCCGGTACTTGGCGGTGCCCTTGTACGGACAGCGCTTGGTCCAGTCGCCCCAGTGCTCCGCCCAGAAGCGCTTGACCTTGGCGTCCTCGGTGGTGTCGAGCGGCGAGGGCCGCGCCATGTAGTTGTACAGCGCCCGCTGCACGTCGCCGCGGATCAGGTCCTTGGCGATGAAGCCCTGGCCGTGCTTGAGCGCGCCGAAGCGCTGCGAATCGAAGTAGTTGATCACCCCCACGCGCCGCACCTCGGAGACGGAGAGCGGGAGGCGGCCGACCTCCTCCTCGCTCAAATCGCGGACGGTGATCGAGAAGCGGTTGGCGGTGAGGTTGTCGGCGGAAAGGGGCGCGCGGGTGCGGCCGAGGAACTTGAGACGGAGGTCCGGTTCCTGGAGCGAAAGCTCCTCCTTCGCCCGGATGGCGACGATCTGCTCGGTGCGCCCCTGCTTGTCCTTGAGCCCGCAGAAGGTGATGGAGCGCATCGGGATGCGGAAGTGCTTGGCGATGCGCTCCACGGCCTCGAAGGTGGTGAGCTTCTGCTTGTCCATCAGGTAGACCCACCACGGACCGCGGGGATCCCAATCGACGCGGTAGGCCTCCCGGACGACGAAGTCCTCGGGGCGCTGTTTGAGCTTCATAGAGGTCCCGTCACTCGGCGAAGTGGCACGCCACCTGCCGCCCTGGTTCGAGCACCCTCAGGCGCGGCGCCTCCCCCGTGCAGCGGGCCTTTTGCTCGGCGGAGAGCCGGGAGAAGCGGGGGCATCGCGGGTGGAAGTGGCAGCCCGCAGGGGGGCGCAGCGGGGAAGGTACATCACCTTCGAGGACGATGCGCTGCCGATTCGCCTCGGCCTTCGGATCGGGGATGGGCACGGCCGAGATCAGCGCCTGGGTGTAGGGGTGCGCCGGACGGCGGTAGATGGCATCGGCGGGGGAGAGCTCGACGATGCGGCCGAGGTACATGACCGCGATGCGGTCCGAGAGGTGGCGGACCGCGGCGAGGTCGTGGGCGATGAAGAGGTAGGTGAGACCGAACTCCTGCTGCAGCTCCACGAGGAGGTTGAGCACCTGGGCGCGGATCGAGACGTCGAGGGCGGAGACGGGCTCGTCGCAAACGACGAAGGAGGGGCGCAGGACGAGTGCGCGGGCGATGGCCACGCGCTGCCGCTGCCCGCCCGAGAACTCGTGGGGGTAGCGGCGGACGTAGCGCGGGCTCAGGCCGCAGCGCTCGAGCATGGCCTGGACCTTCTGTTCGAGATCGGGGCCGGCGAGGCCGTGGGCGCGCAGCGGCTCGGCCACGATGTCGAGCACGGTCATCCGCGGATTCAGCGAGCCGTACGGGTCCTGGAAGACCATCTGGAAGTCGCGGCGCTTGCGCCGCAGCGCCTCGCCCTTCAACGCGAGCAGGTCCTCCCCGTCGAAGCGGATGGAGCCGGAGGTGGCCTGCACCAGGCGCATCAAGGCGCGGCCCGTGGTGCTCTTGCCGCAGCCGGACTCGCCGACCACGCCGAGCGTCTCGCCGCGCCGGATGGAGAAGGAGACGCCGTCCACGGCGCGGACCACCGCCACCTGGCGCTTGAGGAAGGCGCCCCGGTAGACGGGGAAGTGCACACGCAGATCCTCCACCTCGACCAGCGGCCGACTCTCCTGCGGATTCACGCTTGCCAGCATGCGACCTCCCTGCCTTCGCCGATGGTCCGCGTCTCCGGATGGGCCTGCGCGCAGCGGGCCGTGGCCACCGGGCAGCGCGGGCGGAAGGGGCAGCCCTCGGGCAGGCGCGCCGGATCCGGTGGCTGTCCGGGGATGGGAACGAGGGTCTGCTTCCTCTCCGCGTCGAGCCGGGGCACGCTCGCCAGAAGGCCCCGCGTGTAGGGATGCAGGGGATCCTCGAAGATCTCCCGCGCCGACCCCTTTTCCACCACGCGGCCGGCGTACATCACGGCGATGCGGTCCGCGTTGCCCGCCACCACGCCGAGGTCGTGGGTGATGAGGATGACGGAGCCGCCGAGCTCGGCCTTGATCGCGCGGACGAGCTCGAGGATCTGCGCCTGGATGGTGACGTCCAGCGCGGTGGTCGGCTCGTCGGCGATGAGGAGGGCGGGGCGGCAGAGCAGCGCCATGGCGATCATCACCCGCTGCCGCATCCCGCCCGAGAACTGGTGGGGATACTGGTCGATGCGCCGCTCCGGATCGGGGATGCCCACGCGCGCGAGCATTTCGATGGCCACGGTGCGGGCGTCCTTGCGCCGCATTCCCTTGTGCACCTCGAGCACCTCGGTGAGCTGGCGCTCGACGGTGAGGAAGGGATTGAGGGCGGTCATCGGGTCCTGGAAGATCATCGCGATGCGATCGCCGCGGAGTGCGCGCAGCCGCCGCTCCTTCGCGCGCAGGAGGTCCTCGCCCTCGAAGAGGGCGTGCTCGCCGAAGACGCGCCCCGGCGGCCGCGGCACGAGGCCCAAGATCCCGTACATCGTCTGGCTCTTGCCGGAGCCCGACTCGCCCACCACGGCGAGGGTCTCGCCGCGGCCCAGCTGCAAGGAGACCCCGTCCACCGCCTTCGCGACGCCGTCGTCGGTGGGGTAGTGCACGTGGAGGTCGCGGATGTCGAGGAGAAGTTCGCTCACGTTCGCATCCTCGGATCGAGGGCGTCGCGCAGGCCGTCCCCGAGAAAGTTCAGCGCAAAGAGCGTCACGGTGAGGAGGAGACCGGGAAAGAGGAGCAGGTGGGGGAAGAGCGTCATCGCGTTGGCGCCGTCGGAGACCAGAAGCCCCCACGAGGCCATGGGCGGCTGCACCCCCAGGCCGAGGTAGGAGAGGAAGGCCTCCTCGAGCATCACCCGGGGGATGGTGAGGGTGGTGTAGACGATGATGGGGCCGAGGCAGTTGGGGACGAGGTGCCGAAAGACGATGCCGATGTGCCCGACGCCGCTCGCTCGCGCCGCCTCCACGAACTCGCTCTGCTTCAGCGAGAGCACCTGCCCGCGCACGATGCGCGCCATGGTGAGCCACGAAACCGCCCCCAGCGCGAGGAAGAGCAAGATCATCGAGCGGCCGAAGAGCACGAGGAAGAGGATCACCACGAACATGAAAGGCAGGGTGTAGAGCACGTCCACCACCCGCATCATGATCGCGTCCACCCGCCCGCCGAAGTAGCCGCTGATCGCGCCGTAGGTCACGCCGATGGTCAGCGAGACCAGCGTGGCCGCCAGGCCGACGAGCAGCGAGATTCGCCCGCCGTGCATGGTGCGCACGAGGAGGTCGCGGCCGTGCAGGTCGGTGCCGAACCAGTGCGCAAGGCTCGGGCCCCGCGCGCCGTAGGCGAGGTTCTGCTCGTCGAAGGCGTGAGGCACGATCCACGGCCCGACCACGCAAAAGAGCGCCACGAACACCAGCACGCCGGCGGAGACCACCGCCATGCGGTTTTTCCGGAGCCGCCTCCAGGCGTCGCGCCAGAGGGAGGTGCCCTCGATCGGCTCCTCTTCGTGGGCCACGGGCGGTGCGATCGTCGAGAGCACGCTCATTCGTACCTCACCCGCGGGTCGAGCAGACCCAAGACGACGTCCACGAGCAGATTCGCCAGCAGGAGGAAAACGGCGTTGATCACCACCACCGCCATGGCGAGGGTGATGTCGCGGTTGATCGCCGCGTCGATGAAGTACCGCCCCATCCCCGGCACGTTGAAGATGCGCTCGACCACGATGGAGCCGGTGAAGAGCCCCGCCATGGCCGGGCCGAGATACGAGACCACGGGCAGAAGGCCGCCCCGGATGGCGTGGCGCAGGATCACCAACCGCTCCGGCAGTCCCTTGGCGCGCGCGGTGCGCACGAAGTCCTGGCGGACGACTTCCAGCATGCCGCCGCGGGTCAGCCGCGCGATGTAGGCCGCGTAGACGCTGCCGAGGGTGAAGCCCGGCAGGACCATGTGGCTCCAGTCTTCCCAGCGCGCGGGCGGGAACCACAATAGCCCCAGCGAGAAGACGAAGATCAGGATGGGGCCGAGCACGAAGTTCGGGATGGAGATCCCGAGCAGCGCGGCCGTCATGGCGGCGTGGTCCTGCCAGCGGTTGTGGTGGACCGCGGCCAGCAGGCCGGCGAAGAGGCCGATGCACAGCGCGAAGCCGAGCGCGATCAGGCCGAGCTGCAGCGTCACCGGCAGGCCCGCGCGCACGAACTCGTTCACGCTCCGGTCCTTGTAGCGGTAGGAGGGGCCGAAGTCGCCGCGCGCGTAGTTCCCGAGCATCCAGGCGTACTGGAAGGCCCCGGTGCAGATCCGCTCGAGGCGCGAGGCCCATGGGCGCTCGGCGCGCAGCGCGCGCTCGGCATCGGGGGAGAGCCCCTCCGCGAGCGCGGGAAGGAAGCGCGCCTCGCACCACGGCTCGCGCATGCGGTACTGGCGCTCGAGGTTGCGCTTCACCTCCGGGGGCACGGGCTTTTCGGCATCGAAAGGGCCGCCGGGTGCCAGCCGCATGAGCACGAAGCTCAGCGTGAAGACCAGGAGGAGGATCGGGACGACCGACGCCAGGCGCCGCAGAAGAAAGCGCGTCACGGCTCCTCCAGGCGGATGGCGCGCAGCGGGTGGATGTCGCGCGCGTTGGGGTGGAAACCTTCCACCCAAGGCGCGATCAACGTCTGCTGCGAGTAGTAGTAGATCGGAAGCACCGGCAGTTCCTCCATGAGGATCGCCTCCGCCCGCGCGTACATCGCGTAGCGCTTTGCGGGATCCCGCTCGGCGGTCGCCTCCAGCACGAGCCGGTCGAACTCCGCGTTCTTCCAGCGCGCCTCGTTGGCTTCGGACTCGGAGAGGAACTGCGAGAGGAAGGTGTAGGGATCCATGAAGTCGCCGATCCAACCGGCGCGCGCGAGCTGGAAGTGCCCCTCGAGCCGGTTGCTCATGAAGACCTTCCACTCCTGGTTGGCGATGCGGACGTCGATGCCGAGGTGACGCTTCCACATCGCCTGGATCGCCTCGGCCACCTGCCGATGCGCCTCGTGGGTGTTGTAGAGGATCTCGATCGGCGGGAAGGGCTTGCCGCCGGGCCCGTAGCCCGCCTCGGCGAGCAGGCGGCGTGCCGCCTCCGGATCGAAGGGTATGGGCGCCGGGCGCGGATAGCCGCGCTCGAAGAAGATGTCCGGAACGATGCCGTCGGCCGGGCGCTGCCCGCCCTTGGTGACGTACTCCACCAGGGCCTCGCGGTCGGTGGCGAGGAGGAGCGCGCGTCGCACCCGCGGATCCTTGAAGGCCGCGCCGGCGTTGCGGTCCTCGCGGAGGTTGAACCAGTAGAAGTAGCTACCGAGGTAGTTCGCCTCCTGGTAGTCGCGTTTGCCGCGCAGGTGCGCGAGGTACTCCGGTGGCGGGCGCGTGCTCGGGCCGAGCCAGTCGATCTCTCCCGCGCGAAAGAGGCGGAGCATGGCGTGGTTGTCGTCGGAGACGACGAAGACCGCGCCCTCGAGCCAGACGGCGTCGCGGTCCCAGTAGGTCGGGCTCTTCACCAGCTCGATCTGGTAGTTCGGCGTCCAGCTCCGCAGGTGGAAGGGGCCGCTGGTGACGATGTGCTCGGGCCGCGTCCAGTCCCCGCCGTACGTTTCCACGGCGTGGCGCGGGACCGCGTGGAAGGGCGAGAAGGCGGTCAGCTCGAGAAACCAGGGCACCGGCCGCTCGAGCCGCACCTCGAGGGTGCGGTCGTCGAGGGCGCGCACGCCCACCGCCTCGCGGAGGCCGCGGCCGAGGTTGTAGGCCTTGCCGCCGACCACGTCCCAGAAGAGGGCGGCGTACTGCGCGGCGGTTTGGGGGTCGAGGACCCGCTTCCACGACCATTCGAAGTCGTGCGCCGTGATCGGGCGGCCGTCGGACCACCTCGCCTCGCGCAGGTGGAAGCGGTAGAGGCGACCCTCGTCTTCCACCTCCCAGCGCTCGGCCAGACCGGGGATCGGGTCGAGCGTCGCGGGGTCGTAGCGGGTGAGTCCCTCGAAGAGCTCGCGCGCCACGTCCAGGCCGGGGCCGTCGTAGGACTTGCCCGGATCGATCGATTCGGGCTCCGAGCCGCCGCCCAGGTAGAAGACCCGCCCCTCCTTGCGGCGCTTCTCCGGGCCGAAGGTCGAGCGCTCCGGCGCGCAGGCCCCGAGGCAGAGCGCGACGACGAGGAGCAGAGGTGCGGACGGCGTACGGCGCGGACGCGGCATGGCGAACCTGGCCCGGACGTCGGGCGATACCGGGCGCTCGCCGGGGTCGCGATGCGACCGGAGCGGCGCCTCGGGTGTCGGGATGGCAACGGACGAGGGCGAAGATGATTCCAGAGCGGTCCGGGAGCGTCAAACCGGGCGCGCCTTTCCACCTTCCCGCGTTCTGTGGTAGCCGATCCGCGCAGACCTAGTGCGGGGCGTCGCCGTGCTCATCGATCTTCGCGTCCATACCCGCCACACCACGGAGTCTTCGGTCGATCCCCGCGAGGCGGTCGCCGCCGCCCAGGCCTTGGGCATCGACGGCCTTGCCTTCGCGGACGTGGACACCATCGCCGGCCGCGACGAGATCCTCGGCCTGCGCTCAAAGGTGCCGATCGCGCTCTTCTTCGGCGTCGAGATCGCCACCGACCACGGCCACCTGCTCTGCTTCTTCCCGGATCCGGAGGCCACGCCCGAGCCGGAGAGCCTGCTCGGCCCGCGGCGGGAGGCCGGGTGGCCGGTGCGGGACGCGCTGAAGGCGCTGCGCGACGCGGGTGCCGCCGTGGTGGCGACGCGGCCCTACGACCGGCGCATCGACCGTCCGATGGGTGACGTCCTCTTCACCCTCGAGGGTCTTTCGGCGGTGGAGGCGCTCGCAGGCGGCCTGCCGGACGCCACCAACGAGCTGGCCATCCACGCGGCCGCGCATCTCGACCTTCCCTGCGTGGGCGGAAGTGGGGCCCGCCGGACCGAGGAGGTGGGCCTAGCCCTCACCGTTTTCCGCGACCGCGTCGCCGGCCAGCGCTCCCTGGTGGAGGCCTTGCGCGCCGGCAACGTCTGGGCGGCGTGGGCGGGCGAGCCACCGGATTTCCCGGGCGATCATCAACCCCCGCGCAAGGCGGAGCGGCGGGAGCGCGGCGGCGGACGCCGGCGCCGGGGAGGGGGGCGGCGATGAGGCGCGCGCTCGGTCTCGCGCTCGCGGCCCTTCTCGGGGTGGGCTGCGCCAGCCACACGCTCCTTCCCGATGCGGACCGCATCCGGCTCGAGCGGGAACTGCCGGGGCGGACCTTCTACCTGCGGCAGGCGATGTACCTCGGCCCCTTCTGGAGCGACGAGGCGAAGGCCTTCCTCTCGCCCGGGGTGCCCGACGAGATCCCGTGGGTGGTCAACCCCGCCGGCGTTCCCATCGAGCCGGGCGATCCCACGGCCATCGTTCCGGTGGGCACGCGGGTGCGCGTGTTGAAGATCGAGCTGCCCACGTCGATGACCGTGGCGCGCCGCAACCCCTTCCTCCCCCGCTACAACCCGTGGGTCTACCTGCAGGTGGAGGGCCTGCCCGAACGGCCCACGCCCATCCTCCTGTTGCGGCGGGATCTCCGCTCGCACGAGGAGGTCATGGCGGAGCTCCAGACGATGCTCTCGCCGGACGACCTGCGTGCGCACCTGCGGGAGCTGCCCGAAGCGGTGTTGCGCGCGATCAACGAGAAGCGGCTGATCGAGGACATGCCGGCGCAGGCGGTGACGATGGCCTGGGGGCTTCCGGAGCGGAAGATCTTCCAGCCCTCGCCCGAGGGGAGGGTGGAGGAGTGGATCTGGCCCTTCGAGCGGCGCAAGGCGCGGATCGTGGGCGGACGGCTGGTCTCCTGGGAGGGGGAAGCGGTCCGCGTGGCCGCGCCCGGCGATTGAAGATTTCCGCGCGACGATCGTCCGAGCGGTACCGATGCACGGGAGCGCTTTCGCTCGACGCGAGAAAGGGGAGTGCCATGCGACGAGGACTCGTGGTTGCGGTGGGCGCGGCGGCGCTCATCGCCGGCTGCTCGACCACGCCGGAGCCGCCCGGCGAGGCCATCGATAGCGAGCTCGCCGACGCCCCGGAGTGGGTGCGCCGGGGCTGCAGCAACTACTGGAAGGAGGACGCCCCGCGCCGCATCTGCGGGGTGGGCGCCATGGGCGGCACGCGCAACGCCGCGCTGGCCCGCACGGGGGCGATGACCCGGGCGCGGACCGAGATCGCGCGCTCGCTGCAGGTGCAGGTGGAGGCCATGCTCCGCGACTACCAGGCCACCACCACCGGGGGCGAGGAGTTCGGCCTGGCGGCGAACGACGAGCAGCACGTCGAGGACGTCAGCCGGCAGATCACCGAGATGAGCCTCTCGGGCACCGAACTCGTCGACTCCTGGATCTCCCGCAACGGGACCTTCTACGCCCTCGTCGCCCTCGACGTGGAGAGCTTCCGGCAGACCGTCTCCAAGATGGAACAGCTCTCCGAGGCGGTGCGGCGCGCCATCATCGAGCGGGCGGAGAAGGCCTTCGACGATCTCGACCACCAGCTCGAACGCCGGTGAGCGGCGCGGCCCAGAAGGCCGCGTTCACTTCTTCGAGCCGCTCGCCTTCTTGCCGAGCCGCTGCTGGATCTTGGCGAAGTCGCCGACGATCTCGGTCTTGCCCTTGCCGGCGCGCCGGGCGCGGATCGCCTGCTCGAGCGTCTTGGCCCGCTCCGCCGGTTCGGGGTGGGAGGCGAAGAACTTCTCCAGGCTGCTCGGCGAGCCGCTCGCCTTGGCGAGGGTCTTGAAGAAGGCCGGCATGGCCGACGGCTCGTAGCCCGCGGCAATGAGGTAGTCGAGGCCCCGCTCGTCCGCCTCCCGCTCGGCGTCGCGCGAATGCCGCGACATGTAGCCCTGGGCGGCGATGGCCGCTGCGAGCTGCGCGACCGTGCCGGGCTCCTCGCCGAGCGCGAGCCGAGAGAGCGTCTCCAGACCGAAGGCGGCGCCGAGCGCCCGCGCGGCGTGCCGCGAGGTGACGTGCCCCACCTCGTGCCCGAGGACGGCGGCGAGTTCGGCCTCCGACTTCGCCGCCAGGATCAGCCCCGAATAGACGTAGATGTGGCCGCCCGGCAGCGCGAAGGCGTTGATCGTCTTCGGATCGTCGATCACGGTGAAGCGGTACGTGATCCCCTTGCGGTCGTCGCCGCTCGCCTTGGCGATCCGCTTCCCGACCTTGGCCACGTAGGCCTGGACCTCCTTGTCGGGGTGGACTTTCTCCTGCTTGTTCACCTCCGCGGCGAGCTGGTTGCCGAGCCGCACCTCCTCGGACACGGGAAGGAGCATCTCCCCGATGGCGCCCGTTCCCCGGTCGACGGTCCGGGTGACCGAAGCGCAGCCCGCGACGGCAAGGACGAAGACGAGGGGAAGAAGGAAGAGTCCGCGGCGATTCATTTCCCGTTCCTCGCGACCGGCGGCTCCGGGCC
>DATGOH010000076.1:0-3226 GCA_035306165.1 Ferdinandcohnia sp. | reverse complement strand
TGCCGGGCAAGAGGATGCGATCGTCTTCGGAGACCGCCGCCGCGGGTTCGAGGTGCGCACCCTCCTCGCTGTCGAAGAAGAGGTCCTCGGCCGTGATCTCGGGGCCCTTGCGGAGGAGGAGGGCGCGGGCGAGGACGTTGCGGAGCTCGCGGACGTTGCCGGGCCAGCGGTGCGAGGCGAGCCGCACGAGCGCGTCGTTGGTGAAGCGGGGAAGCGGTCCGCCCGGGGGAGCATAGCGGCCGAGCAGATGCTCCGCGAGGAGGGCGATGTCCTCCACGCGCGCGCGCAGGGGCGGCAGGTCGATGCGGATCACCGAGAGGCGGAAGTAGAGGTCCTCGCGGAAGGTTCCCTCGCGCGCCATGGCGCGCAGGTCGCGGTGGGTGGCGGCGACCACGCGCACGTCCACGCGGAAGGGCCGCGAGGAACCCACCCGCCGCACCTCCCCCGCTTCGAGGGTGCGCAGGAGCTTGGCCTGCAGGGCCAGCGGGAGTTCGCCGATCTCGTCGAGGAAAAGGGTTCCGCCCTCGGCCTCCTCGAAGGCGCCCTTGCGCGCCGAGGTGGCGCCGGTGAACGCGCCCTTCTCGTGGCCGAAGAGTTCGCTCTCCACCAGCTCCGGTGAGATCGCGGCGCAGTTCACCGGGATGAAGGGGCCTTTCCTCCCGCTGCGGTTGTGGATCGCGCGGGCGACCAGCTCCTTGCCCGTCCCCGTCTCGCCGAAGATGGCGACGGGCGCCATGGAGGGAGCGATCCGCTCGATGCGGTCGAAGACCTCGCGCATGGCGGGAGAGCGCGAGAGGATTCCTTCGAACTCGGAGCGCTCGCGCCGGTCCTCGGGCTCGACGATGAGATCGCTTCGGCCCACCCGCACCCAGGCGCCCAAGCCGAGCTCGGCCTGCCCCACGCGCACGCCGTTCACCCAGGTCCCGTTGGTGGAGCCCAGGTCCACGACCACGGGCCGGTCACCGACGAGGTCGAGCTTGCAGTGGCGCGCCGAGGCGTAGGGGTCGTCGAGGACGATCGAGCAGGTGGGATCGGTGCCGACGAGGTGCGCGCCGCGCAGCGGCAGCACGGCTTCTCGATCCCCGGTGCGCACCCGCAGGACGAGAGCGCCGGGCCGCTCCTCGGGGATGGCGCGCAGCTCCTTCGTTCCCTGGAGGTCGACGCGCGTGTCTTCGTCGCGGATCCGTTCGGTGGAGAAGTGGGCGAGGTAGTCGCCGAGCTCGATGCGATCGCCCTCCTCGAGGATCGCTTCCTCGACCGGGCGGCCCGAGACCTTCGTCCCTCGGCCCGAAAGATCGACGAGGCGATACGTTTCGCCGCGCTTCTCGATGGCGGCGTGTCGTCGCGAAACGGCGGGGTGGGGGATGGTCACGTCGGCGGCCGAGCCCCGGCCCAGGACGAAGAGGGGACGGTCGAGGAGAACCCGCATGAGCTCCTCGCCCCTCCGGAAAAACACGAGTCGCGCCATGCCACCAAAATTAGCACGACTCGTGTGATGGCGAAAAACAGCGCTACCCCTCTCGGCCTACCACGGCGATGGCGGCGCCGCGGGCGGGGCTGCTGCCGGCGTCCTCGCTCCTCCCTCGCCTCACGTACTTTCGAGTACGCTCGGCTCGGTCGTGGCTGCGGGTGCCGCCCTCGCCTTTCGCCGGCGGCGCCCGCAGCCACCGTGCCCGCCTAGTTGAGGCGGAAGCGCGGCTTTCCCAATTGCCCGTGGACCTGAATGGCATGGAAGCCGTCGCTCTCCTTGCGAAGCATGGAGGCGCCGGCGCGCAGCATCTCGTTCTGCGACCACCAAGCTTCGGAGGGCTTGAACATCAGCTTCGTCTGGAGGGTGGAGAGGGCGAAGCGATCGGCGAGGCGGATCGAGCCCTCCACGCGCGCATCGACGTCTTCGCCCTTGGCCTGGAAGGACTCGAACTGGGCGGAACCGTCGGCCAGCGCGATCTTCCCTTCGAGATTTCCGAGCGCCACCTTGGGCAGGCTGAAGTGGTTGACCTCGCCACCGCGGATGACGATGTCGCTGCCCCTCAGGAGGATCTCGCCCTGGGCGCTGGAGAGCTTGGCTCCTTCGGCCACGAGGCGGAGCTCGTCGACCTTCCCCTCGATCTGCAGGCCGATCGCGGCCAGCAGGCTCTCGCCGAGATCGACGTCGCGCAGGTGGGCCTCGATCCTCGCGCCTTCGTCCGAGGTCGCGGCGCTGCCGGAGAGCTTGCCGCCCCAGATGCGGGCGTCGAAGGCGATGGCCTTCTTGCCGGTGAGCAAGCCGAGGAGGGAGGGGCGGAGCGTGAGTCGGGGCAAGTGCACGGCCACCGCCGGCTTCTGCGCCTGGGGATCGGGCTCGCGGAGGATGAGGTAGGCCTCTTGGAAGCGCAGCCCCAGGGGAAAGGCGAGCCGCACCGACTCCAGGCGGACCTTCAACCCCCGCTGCTCGGCCTCCCGGACGACGCGGTCGCGCAGCGCGTCCGAAGGAAAGGTGAGAAAGAACGCGAAGGTGAAGACGAGCCACGCGAAGAGGGCGAAGCCGAGGCGCTTCGCCCAGGGCTTGCCGCGGAGGGTCTGCAGCAGTCGAGACAAGGCACTCATGAGTTCGACAAGTGGTAGGTGGAGATGGTGAGCGTCACTTCGAGGCGCTCCGGCTCGTCGCGCCTTTGCCGGATGCGCACCCGCTCGACCTTGACCACGCGGGGGTTCTTCTCGATCTCGTTCACGAAGCGGACGAGCGGCTGCAACTCGATGGAGGGGAAGCTCACCTCCACCGTGGAGCGGACCAGGCCGTCACGGGTGTCGCTGCCGCGGTCCTGCATGTTGCCGATGGTGACGTTCTGGTTCTTCGCCGTCTCCTCCAAGTAGGAAAAGAGGCGGACCGGCGTGCCGCGGAGGCGGGTCTCGATCTGGTTGCGGACCGCCTCCGCCTGCCGATACGTGGCGGCGAGGCGGGCGACCTCTTGGATGGCGATCTCCTTGCGCGCGATCGCCTGCCGCTTCGCCTCCAGGGCGTTGCGGAAGGAGCCGATCCCGAGCGCGATCACCGTGAGGACGAGCGCGACGCCCAGCAGGGCGACGAGCTTGCGCTCGCGGTCGGTGAGTCCGCTCCACGCGGAAGCGAGGCGATCGGATAGGTCTTGCAGAAACGCGATCCGTTTCATCCCTCCGCCTCCCGGTTACCCTGGCCGCAGACGTAGCTGGCGTCCAACGTGAGTTCCACCTTGTCCTCGCGGTTCTT
>DATGOH010000075.1:0-11824 GCA_035306165.1 Ferdinandcohnia sp. | reverse complement strand
GTCGATCGTCGAGGCGGTGGCCATCCCGCACCCGGACCGCACCACGGTCTGCCTCTCCACCCAGGTCGGATGCGCGCGCGGCTGCGTCTTCTGCGAGACCGGCCGACTCGGCCTGGCGCGCAACCTCGAAGCGCACGAGATCACCGGCCAATTCGCCGTGGTCGCGCACCATCTGCGCGCGCTCGGCCGCCCCGCGCCCACCAACGTGGTTTTCATGGGGATGGGCGAGCCTCTCGACAACCTGGACGCCGTCCTCGGCGCGGCCGACGTGCTCAGTGACGACGCCGGCTTCGGCGTCGCCCCGCGGCGCATCACCGTCTCCACCGTGGGCGTGGTGCCGAAGATGCACGAGTTCTACCGGCGGTCGCGCTACCGCCTCGCCGTCAGCCTCCACGCCGCCAACGACGAGGAGCGCCGCGCCCTCCTTCCCGCGGCGCGCATCTGGGATCTCGCGGCGCTACGCGCGGCCATCGCCGCCTCCCCGCAGACCGTCCTCCTGCAGTGGACGATGATCGAGGGCAAAAACGACAGCCCGCGCCACCTGCGCGAGCTGCTCGCCTTCTGCGAGGGGCTCGACGTGCGGGTCAACCTCATCCCGCTCAACCCCGGCCCGGAGGAAGGGTTGCGCGCTCCGCCGATGGAGGTCGTGCGCGGCTTCCAGAAGGGCCTGCGCGACGCCGGCGTCCGTGCGCTTCTGCGCATGCCCCACGGCCAAGACATCGGGGGCGCCTGCGGTCAGCTCGCCGGTGCGCTGCGCGACGCTCCCGAGCGACGTCGACGCCTGCCGGTGCTCGGCCGGGCGCGCCCTTGAGCTCGTCGCCTAGCCGGCTCGCGCACCGGCGAGGCTCTCCGGCCGGGAGAGGCGCTTCACCAGGCGGGCGAGAAAGGCCCGCGCGGCCGGCACGTCGCGGATCCGCAGCGGCGCCACGCTCGGCCGCGGCCCCACGTGGATCGCCAGCCCGTCGGCGGGCAGAGCGGCGAAGAGGTCCTCGTCCGTGCGGTCGTCCCCCATGGCGAGCGCCATGGCCAGCGGGCCGACCCGCTCCAGCGCCGGCGCCACCACCATCCCTTTGTCCACGCCCCGCGCCCGCACCTCGAGGATCTTGTCGCCCGGCAGGATCTCCACCGGGTCGTGCTCGGCCATGGGACGAAGGGCATCCTGCAAGCGCGCGGCCTGCAGCTCACCGTATTCGAGATCGGCGAGGCGGTAGTGAAAGCCGAGCGAGGCCGACTTCTCCTCCACGAAGGCGCCGGGCGTCTCGTCGGCGAATCGCTCCATGACCGGCCGGAAGGATTCCTTCCAGGCCACTGCCACGTCTGCGGCCATCCGCCACGGGCCGCCCGGGTCGCGGGTCCACAGCCCGTGCTCCGCGTGAAGGGTGATCTCGAGGTCGGAAAACCACTCCGCGAGAAACTCGCATTTTCGCCCCGAGACCACGTGCACCGTCGTCCGCGGCAGCCGCGCGAGCGCGCGCAGCAGGTCGAGGAGCTCCCCGTCCGGACGCGCCAGCTCAGGCACCCCCTGGAAGCGGATCACCGTCCCGTCCAGGTCGAGGAAGAGAACGCGATGCCGCGCCGCCGCGAGTAGGCCGATCGCCCGCTCCAGGTCCTCGGCCGAGGAGTAGGTCGACGCGCTCGCCGCCGTCCCGCCCGAGCGCTCCAGGTAGTCGAGGAAGGTCCGGGCCCACCAGTGCACGTCCGTCGCGAAGACCCGGCGCCGCAGCGCTCGCATGCGCACGCGCTGCTCTTCCTCGGACATCTCGATCGCGCGGTAGATGGCGCGCTCCATCCCGTCCACGTCGTAGGGGTTGACCAGCAGCGCCTCGCCGAGCTCCGCCGCTGCTCCCGCCAGCTCGGAGAGAACGAGAACGCCGTTCTCGTCGATTCGGCAGGCGACGTACTCCTTGGCAACCAGGTTCATGCCGTCGCGAACCGGCGTGACGAGCATCGTGTCAGCCGCGCGGTAGAAGGCTGCCAGTTCACGCGACGAAAACCCGCGGTGAAAGTAGCGGACCGGCGTCCACCTCTCCGTGCTGAAGGCTCCGTTGATCCGTCCCACCAGCTCCGCCACGCGCTGCTCGGACTCGGCGTAGTCCTCGATGCGCGTTCGCGAGGGCACAGCGATCTGGACGAGGTGCACCTTCTCCCGCAGCTCCGGATGCCGTTGCAAGAGCCGCTCCAGTGCGGCGAGGCGGCGCGTGAGCCCCTTGGTGTAGTCCAGCCGGTCGATGCCGAGGAGGATCACCTGCCCCGCGTTCTCCTCGCGGATGCGCCGCGCGTGCGCCTCGACCTCGGGATCGGCCGCGTCCGCGGCGAACCGCCGCGCGTCGATTCCCATGGGGACCGCCGCGAACCGAACCTCGCGGTCGTTGACCCGAACGCCCTCGAGCGTGGCGGGAAGGCCGAGAAGCGAGGAGAGCGAGCGCGAGAAGTTGCGCTGGTAACCGGTGGTGTGAAAGCCCACGAGGTCGGCACCGAGCAAGCCCTCCAAGAGCTCGTTTCGCCACGGCAGGGCCTGCAGCACCTCCGTCGCCGGGAAGGGGATGTGCAAGAAGCAGCCGATCTTCGCCGAAGGAAACCTCTCGCGCAGCAGCTTCGGCAGAAGGCACAGGTGGTAATCGTGGATCCAGATGCGGTCGCCTTCCCGGTAGACGCTCGCCACCAGCTCTGCGAAGCGCTCGTTCACCCTCGCATAGGTCTGCCACTGGACCGGCTCCTCCGGGATGTGATCGAGCAGGTAGTGAAAGAGAGGCCAGAGGACCCGATTCGAAAAGCCCTCGTAGTAGCCCGTCACCTCCTCCGGGGAGAGCTCGATCGGAACGAGACGGAGCGAATGCAGCTTCCGCAGGACCTGATCGCGTTTTTCGGGGGTGAGATCGCCGAGCGTTCCCGGCCAGCCGATCCACCAGCCGTCCGAATCGCGATGCGGGCCCGAAAGCCCGGTGGCCAGACCGCCCGAGCTCGGCTCGACCGTCACTTCCCCGTCCTCTTTCGACACGGTCACGGGAAGCCGGTTCGAAACGAGTAGCAGTCGGCTCATGGCCTTCCGATCTAGTGCTCGACCCCTCTGGGGTCAACGAAGAATCTTGCCGACTTCTCTCGCAGTAAATACGCCTATTACATTTCGCTCGAATCGTGAAATTCGAGACAGGACCAACGCGCTGATCCGTTCGATTCGGTCGATCGCATTCGTTGCGCTCACGCTGGGCCGTAGCGCTGCCGTGGACCCGCCTCACCTTCATCTGAAGGTCGCGGCCGACGCCAGGACGGCACCATCCGCTACGCCGTCCGCCTCGCGACGCGTCGATCGTCGAGGCGGTGGCCATCCCGCACCCGGACCGCACCACGGTCTGCCTCGACGGTCGAACTCGAGGACGAGCGGCAACGTCTCCTCGACCGCTCAGTCGCCCTGGCGCTTCAGATCCCCTTTGCAGGAGAACTGCTCTTCGTACATGGCGGCGAAGGGGCCGGTGCCCTTCTGCTGGAGGGCGTGCTCGACCTTCGCGTGGATGACGTCGCCGTCCAGCTCGAGGTCGAGCTCGTCCTGAACGGTGACGACCTCGTAGCCATCGAGGTTGGAGCTGTCGTACCGTTCCTCGAAGACATAGACGCGATGGTCGCCGTCGTCCCGGAAGGTCTCGAGGACGCGCTTCGCGGTCCCACCGCCCTGGGGCACCCACTGATCGACCTGCCCCTGCTCCTTCTGCGGAATCTTCTTGTTCCCCGCCTCGAGGAGGAGATGGCCGTCCTCGTCGAACTCCCCTTCGAGCTGGAGGGTTCCCTGGACCGGCCCTTGGCTGCTGGTGTAGCCACTGCACTCCAGCTCGCCCTTCCACTTCCCGGACCAGTCGGAACCGTCGCCGCAGCCCCAGAGCAGGACGCCGGCGAAAGCCAGGTACCACGGCATGCGATGCATGATTTTCTCCTTGGTCCCCCCTGGAATTGCCGCGCGCGATCCTAGAGCGGTGCGCCACCTGCATCAAGCCTCGCGTGAAGCGCCCCATTCCGAGGTGAAAAATTCCCGCAGCGGCATCGTCCCCTTCCGCAGCAGCTTGTGCAGCTCGATGGCGACGAGGATCGACGTGGCTACGAGAACCATCCGTCCCCAGGTCCGCGCGTCGGTGATCGGCACGAAGCGCAGGACGAACTGCGTGGGCCCGAAGAAGAGCGAACCCACGTGGACGGCGAGGGCTGCCGCCGTGGAGCCCAGGAGGAAAAGGTTCGAGAAGGGACTCTTCGCGATCGCCGAGAGCCGCTCGGAGCGGCAGTTGCCCAGATGGAACGCCTGGTAGATGACCATGGTGGTCATCGCCACCGTCCGCGCCCGCTCCACCGAGCCGTGCTCCTGCAGATCGGTGACGTAGAGAAAGAGCGTACCCGCCCCCATCACCAGGCCCGTCACCACCAACCGCTCCCACAGGAGCCCGGACAGGATCCCCTCCCTGCGGGGACGCGGGGGCCTGCGCAGGATGCCCTTCTCGCCCGGCTCGAAGGCGAGCGCGAGGTCCTGCACGCCGTTGGTGACCAGGTTCAGCCAAAGGAGCTGCGCGGGGAGGAAGGGCGAGGGGAGCCCTACCGCCAGCGCTGTGAGCAGGGTGAAGATCTCCGCCGCCGCGGTGGAGAGGAGGAAGAACGTCGCCTTGCGCAAGTTGTCGAAGGTGATCCGCCCCTCGGAGACCGCCGCGTAGATGCTCACGAAGTTGTCGTCGGTGAGCACCATGTCCGAGGCCTCGCGCGCGACGTCGGTGCCGCTCCGCCCCATGGCGATGCCGATGTCCGCGCCGCGCAACGCGGGGGCATCGTTGACGCCGTCGCCGGTCACGGCCACGACCTCGCCGCTCGCACGGAGGGCCCGCACGATGCGAAGCTTGTCCTCCGGAGCCACGCGCGCGAAGACGGTGTGCTCGCGCACGACCCGCTGCAGCTCCTCGTCGGACAGGCGGGCGAGCTCGACGCCATCGATGGCGCGATCCCCCTCCTGCGCCAAGCCGAGCATGCGGCCGATGGCCACCGCCGTGTCGGCGTGATCGCCGGTGATCATCAGGACCCGCATCCCCGCTTCTTGGCAGCCCCGGATCGCTTCCCTCACGCCCGCGCGAGGCGGATCGACCATGCCGACCAGGCCGAGGAACTCGAGGCCCTCCACCGGCACGCCGTCCGCCGGGATCTCCCGAAGCGTCCGGTGCGCCACAGCGAGCACGCGCAGGCCGCGCGAGGCCATGTCGCGGTTGGCGGCGCGGATCCGCTCCGGGTCGAGGGGTGCGCTCCCCAGCGGGCCCCGCATCGTCTCGCACATCGCGAGCACGGTCTCCGGCGCGCCCTTGACGAAGACCGTCGGCCCCTCCGGCAACCGGCGCAGTACCGCCGAGTACTTGAGCGCGGGCTCGAAGGGCACCTCGCGGATCGCCTCGTGCGTCGCACGCAGCGCGCGGTGGTCCATGCCCGCGCGCCCGGCCGCCAGGAGGAGCGCGACCTCCGTGGGGTCGCCGCGGCTCTGCAGCTCCTCGCCCTCGAACCAGAAATCTGCTTCGTTGGTCATCGCCCCCGCAAAAAGAGCGCTCCGCAGCGCCTCGTCCTCCGGCACCCTTCCCTCGCGCGGGATGGCGTGGAGACGGCCGCCCGCCCAGACCTCCGTCAGCGTCATCCGGTTCTCGGTGAGCGTGCCGGTCTTGTCCGAGCCGATGACCGTGGTGCTGCCGAGCGTCTCCACGGCGGGCAGGCGCCGCACGATCGCGTGGCGGCGGGCCATCCGCCGCACCCCCACCGCCATCGTGACGGTGAGGATCACGGGAAGGCTCTCGGGGATCGCGCCCACCGCGAGCGCCACGGCGAGGATGAACATGTCCCCGAGCGCATGCCCGCGCGCCGCGCCGATGGCGAAGCTCACCACGCAGGCGGCCAGGATGGCCAGCGCCACGATCCGCGAGAACTGCGCCATCCGCTGCTGCAGCGGTGTCTCGATTTTTTCGGCCCGCCGGATCGTCTCCGCGATCGCGCCGAGCTCGGTGGTCCGCCCCGTCTCCACCACCCAGCCTTGCCCTCGGCCGGTGGTGACGATCGAGCCGGTGAAGGCCATGTTGGAGCGATCGGCGAGGGGGCAGTCCGCCGCGAGCGGGGCCGTCTGCTTCGCCACCGGCACCGACTCGCCGGTGAGCAGCGACTCGTCGATCCGGAGCGCCGTCGCGGTGTCCAGGCGAATGTCCGCCGGCACGCGCGCCCCGGACTCGAGCAAAACCCGGTCGCCGGGGACGAGCAGGCGGCTCTCGATCTCCAGGATCTTGCCGTCGCGCACGACCCTTGCCTTCGGCGACAGCAGCCGCATCAGAGCGCGGACCGATTCCTCCGCGCGGCGCTCCTGGAAAAAGCCGATGACCACGCCCAGCAGGATGGCCGCGGCGATCACGCCGGCGTCGATGAAGGCGCCGAGCACCACCGTGATCGCCATCGCCACCAGCAGGATGTAGATGAGCGGGCTCTCGAACTGGCGGAAGAAGACGCGTAGGGCACTTTCGGGCGGCGCCGCTTCGAGCTCGTTGGGGCCGTACGCGGCGAGGCGGCGCTCGGCCTCCGCCTGCGTGAGACCGGCCTTCCCCGTGCGCAGGCGATCGGCCACCGCCTGCGCGTCCAGCGCGTGCCACCTCTCCCCGTCGCCCTCGACCGGTCTCGGAATCAAGAGCCCTCCTCGCGGCCGCGGTCGGAACGCTCCGCCGCATCGAGCGCGATCCTTCCGAGCGCCGCCAAGCATACCGCCAGCGCGAAGCCGCCGATCACGTCGGTGGGCCAGTGCACGCCGAGCACGATCCGGCTGCCGCCGATCGCCAGGCAAAGCAGGGGGACGACCACGGCGAGGGTCGTCCGCGCGCGCGGCGCGATGGAGACGACCAGAAAGGCCGCCAAGCCGTAGATCACCGTGGGCACCAGCGCGTGGCCGCTGGGGAAGGCCTTGGAGGCCGGGAGGACCTCCGCGATCCAGTCGGGCCGCTCCCGTCCCACGAGCCACTTGAGTCCGGAGTTCAGCGCCTCGGTGACCAGGGCGCCCGCGATCAGCACGAGCGCCCCCGTGGGACGACCGCGAAGCGCCGCCCAGAGCGCGACCGCCGCGACGAAGGGAACGAGCACCCAGGCCGAGCCGAGCTCCGTGACCACCGCGGCGAAGCCGACGACGGTCCCCGCGCCCCCCGCCACTTCGAGGACGGCGCGGTCCCAGGCCGCCGTCGTCCCGCGCAGCACGAGGCCGAGGACGATCAGGAAGACGACGAGCGCGATCCCCGCGATCCCCAGAAGCGTCCGCGTCCTGGAGCCCATCGGCAGGGAATGGAAGCACAACCCCTCCCGGGGTGCATCCGTTTTCGGCTTCAGTCGGCCTCGGCCAGGGCGCCGTGCTCGAGCCAGCCTCCGCCCAGCGCGCGATAGAGATCCGCGAGGTTGCGCAGACGCTCGAACTGCGCGTCGATGAGCGCCTGCTGCGCGTCGTAGAGGTCGCGCTGCGCCGTCAGCAGGGTGACGTAGCTGTCTATGCCCGCGCGGTAGCGCCGCTCCGCGAGCGCATAGCGGCGCTCGTTCGCCGCCACCCGCGCCGCCTGCGCCTGCACCCGCTCCTCGATCGCCTTGCGCGCCACCAGCGCGTCCGCCACCTCGCGGAAGGCCGCCTGGATGGCGCGCTGGTAGTTGGCGATCTCGATCTCCTTGGAGATCTCCGCCGCGTCGAGGCTCGCCTGCAGGCGGCCGCCCTGGAAGATCGGCAGGTTGATCCGCGGCGTGAAGGTCCAGGTGAAGTTGTCGCCGTCGAAGAGATTGCCGAGGTCGGGGCTGGCCCAGCCCGCCTGGCCCGTCAGGCTGATGGAGGGAAAGAAGGCGGCCCGCGCCGCGCCGATCGAGGCGTTGGCGGCGCGGAGCTGGTGCTCGGCCGCGAGGATGTCCGGCCGCCGCTGCAAGAGATCCGAGGGCAGACCCGCCGGCAGATCCGTACGCACCCGCGCCTTTACGAGCGGCGTCGGCTCCGGCAAGTCGTCGGGAAGTGGGGTGCCCACGAGGAAGACGAGGCCGTTTCTCGCCTGTGCGTAGCGCTGCTCGTAGAGCGCCAGGTTGGATCGCGTAACCTCGAGCTGGCTCTCCGCGGTGCGCAGATCGAGCTCCGAGGCCATCCCCAGCTCGTAGGCGCGGCGGGTGAGCCGATGCGACTCGCGGACCAGCTCGAGGGTCTGGCGCGCGACCTCGAGCTGCTCGGCGTACGCGCGCTCCTGGAAGTGCGCGATCGCCACCTGCCCCACCAAGGAGAGTTGCGCGCTGCGCTGCGCCTCCACGGTGGCGAAGTACCGCTGCAGTGCCGCCTCGGAGAGCGAGCGGATGCGCCCGAAGAAATCGAGCTCCCACGCGGTGACGTTGACGTTCACCGCGTACTGGCTCGTGGGTACGAAGCGGCTGCTCGGGATCGCCGCGGGCAGCTCCTGGTAGGTGGCCGTGCCGGTGGCGTTCACCGAGGGAAAGAGCGGTGCGCGCTCGATGCGGTAGAGCGCCTGGAAGCGCTCCACGTTGAGCGCCGCCACCCGCAGGTCGCGATTGTTCTCCAGCGCCAGCTCGATCAGCCTCTGCAATCGCGGATCGCCGAAGACGTCGCGCCAGCCGAGGTCGGCGGCGGTGACGCCCTCCTCCTCCGCGGGCCGATCGCGGTATTCGTCCGCCACCGGCGCCTCGGGCTGGACGTAGGTGGGAGCGAGCGTGCAACCCGCGACGAAGGCGAGGCTCAGCCCCGCGATCCAAGGACGCTCAGCCATGGGCCCCTCCCTGCGCGGCGGCCACCACCGGCTCGACCGCCTCGCGCCTCTTGCCGAAGAGGCGCACCACGACCAGGTAGAAGACCGGAACGAAGAGCACGGCGAGGAAGGTGCCGGTGAGCACGCCGCCGATCACGCCGATGCCGATCGCGTTCTGCCCGCCGGCGCCGGCGCCGTTCGCGATGGCGAGCGGCGTGACGCCCAGCATGAAGGCGAGCGAGGTCATCAGAATCGGGCGCAGACGCATGCGCGCCGCCTCGAGCGTCGCCTGGATCAACCCCTTGCCTTCTTCGTAGAGCTCCCGGGCGAACTCCACGATGAGGATGGCGTTCTTGGTGGCCAGGCCGATCGTGGTGAGGATGCCCACCTGGAAGTAGACGTCGTTGCGCAGGCCGAAGAGGTAGGCCGCGCCCAGCGCGCCCACCACGCCGAGGGGCACCACGAGCATGACCGAGAAGGGGACGCTCCAGCTCTCGTAGAGCGCCGCCAGGCAGAGGAAAATCACGAGCAGGGACAGCGCGTACAACGCCGGCGCCTGAGCCCCCGACGCGCGCTCTTCGTACGAGAGGCCCGACCACTCGATGCCGAACCCCGCGGGGAGCTGCTGGGCGAGCTCCTCGATCGCGGCCATCGCTTCGCCGGTGCTGCGGCCCGGCGCGGCCTCGCCCTGGATCTGCACGGAGGGAAGGCCGTTGAAGCGCTCGAGCCGGGGCGAGCCCATCGTCCACCGACCGGTGGCGAACGCGGAAAAGGGAACCATCTCCCCCTTTCGGTTGCGCACGTACCAGCGATCGAGATCCTCGGGCGCCATGCGGAAGGGCGCGTCCGCCTGCATGTAGACCTTCTTGACGCGCCCGCGGTCGAGGAAGTCGTTCACGTAGGAGCCACCCCACGCCATGGCGAGCGTCTGGTTGATCTCGGAGAGGGAGAGACCGAGCGCCGCGGCCTTCTCGTGGTCGATGTCGATCTTGTACTGCGTCGCGTCCTCCTGGCCCGAGGGGCGCACGCGCTGCAGCGCCGGATGCTGGTTGGCCAGGGCCACGAGCTGGTTGCGCGCCTCCATCAGCGCGTCGTGTCCGAGCCCCACGCGGTCCTGGAGCTGGAACTCGATGCCCGAGGCGTTGCCGAGCTCGGGGACGGCCGGTGGCGCCATCACGAAGACCAGGGCCTCCTTCCGCTTCGCGAAGTGGCGGGAGGCGCGCTCCGCCACCGCCTGCGCGCGCAGGTGCGGCGCCTGCCGCTCGGACCAGGGCTTGAGGTTGATGAAGGCGGTGCCGTTGTGCTGGCCCATGCCGCCGAAGCTGAAGCCGAGGATGCTCGTCACCGACTCGACCGCGTCCTTCTCGTCCTCGAGCAGGTACTGGACGAGATCGTCCATCACCGCCTTGGTCTGCTCCATGGTCGCGCCTGTCGGCAGCATGATCATGGCGGTGAGCTGACCCTGATCCTCGTCGGGGAGGAAAGCGGTGGGCAGCCGGACGAAGAGCACGGCCATGATCAGGGCCAGGGCGGCGTAGGCGGCCATGGAGCGACCGGGCCGCTCGAGCAGCTTGCCCACCAAGCCTTGGTAGTTCCGTTGCCCGCGCGCGTAGGTGCGGTTGAACCAACCGAAGAAGCCCCGCGTTCCCGCGCCCTCCTTGCGCGGCCGCAGCAGCGTGGCGCAGAGCGAGGGCGTGAGCGTCATCGCCACGAGGAGCGAGAGCGCCATCGCCGAAACGATGGTGATGGAGAACTGGCGATAGATGACGCCCACCGATCCGCCGAAGAAGGCCATCGGCACGTAGACGGCGGCGAGCACCGAGGTGATGCCGACCAGCGCGGAGGAGATCTGGTCCATCGACTTCCGCGCGGCCTCCTTCGGCGACAGCCCCTCCTCCTCCATGATGCGCTCGACGTTCTCCACCACCACGATGGCGTCGTCCACGAGCAGACCGATCGCCAACACCACGCCGAACATGGTCAGCGTGTTGATGGTGAATCCCGCGGCGGCCAGAACCCCGAAGACGCCGAGCACCACCACCGGCGCGGCGATGGTGGGGACGAGCGTCGCCCGGAAATTCTGCAAAAAGAGATACATGACGAGGAAGACGAGGACGATCGCCTCGATCAGCGTCCGGACGACGCTCTGGATGGAGAGCCGGACGAAGGTGGAGCGGTCGACCGCGATCTCGTACTTCAGCCCCGGCGGGAAGAACTCCGCCAGCTCGTCGAGCTTCTTTTGCACCGCCTCGGCCGTGTCGAGGGCGTTGGCTCCCGCAGCGAGGCGGACGCCAATCGAGGCCGAGGGCATGCCGTTGTAAAAGGAGTCCGTGGAGAAGTTCTCACCGGTGAGCTCCACGCGCGCCACGTCCCCCAGCCGCACCTGCGAGCCGTCCTCGTTCACCCGCAGGAGGATGTTTCGGAATTCCTCCTCGCTCGTCAGGCGGCTCTGGGCGGTGATGGTGGCGGTGAAGGCGGTGCCGGGAACGGCGGGCGTGCCGCCGAGCTGGCCAGCCGAGACCTGGGTGTTCTGCTCGCGCACCGCCGCCGCCACGTCGCCCGGCGTCAAGCCGAAGGCGGTGAGCTTGTCCGGATCGAGCCAGATGCGCATGGCGTAGGCCGAGCCGAAGAGCTGCGTCTCGCCCACGCCCGGCACGCGCGCGACCTGGTCGAGCACGTTCGAGGCGACGTAGTCGGCGATGTCGTTGCGCTGCATGCTCCCGTCTTCGGAGATGAAGGCAACGATGAGGATGAAGTTTCGGGAGGTCTTGAAGACGCGCAGGCCCTGCCGCTTCACCTCCTCGGGAAGCAGCGGTTCGGCCGCCGCCAACTTGTTCTGGACCTGCACCTGCGCGATGTCCGGATCGACGCCGTCCTCGAACGTGAGGTTGATGCTCGCCATCCCCGCGCTCGTGCTCTCGGAGCTGAAGTAGCGCAGGCCGTCGATGCCGGAGAGCTGCTGCTCGATGATCTGGGTGACCGCGTTCTCGAGCGTCTGGGCGTCCGCGCCTGGATAGGTGGCGCGGATGCCGATCTGCGGCGGCGCGATCGCAGGGTACTGCTCCACGGGC
>DATGOH010000074.1:0-12322 GCA_035306165.1 Ferdinandcohnia sp. | reverse complement strand
CTCGGAATCGTCCGCTGCTCCTCCGCCGGAGCGAGCGAGAGCAGGAAGATGAGCACGGCGGTGAGCGCGCTGTTCCATCGCGTGCCGGTGGTGGCGCCGGGCAGGATCCACACGGAGAGGAAGAGCCAGATGGCCGCGAGGGTGTTGAGGAAGCGTGCCGGCGCGCTCGCGATCCCGAAGAGCGAGATCACCACCACCGCCAGGCCCACCACCCAGGTGTTGGTGAACTGCGCGCCCTCGTACGGGAGGAGAAAGGCCGAGATGAAGAGCCAGGCGCCGAGCACGACGCTCGCGATCCGCGGGCCTGCGTTGTTCATGGGTCGAACCTCCGGGGCGCCCACCTTCGCTAGGGGCCCCCAAGAAAGGACTGGGGCCGGGCCGAGGTGATGACAACCAGGCACAGGTCCGACGGCCGGGCGCGGGCCCGCCCGCATGCCCCGCTCTCCGCGGCGCGCGCCGAGCGCCTGCGGCGCGTCCTGGACCCCTTCGTGGATCGCTTCGACGCCGAGCGACGGATCGACAACGACCCCGTCGCGCTGGTGCGGCGCTACGCCGATCCGGCCGACCAGGAGATCGCCGGGTTGATCGCCTCCAGCTTCGCCTACGGACAGGTGGGCGTGTTCAAGCCGCGGATCGAGCGCCTGCTCGATCGGATGGGGCCCTCGCCCCGGGCCTTCCTGGAACGCTTCGACCCCCGCAGCGCGGCGCCTCGATTCGCGTGGTTCGCTTATCGCTTCCACGGACCCGGCGATCTGGGGGCGCTGCTCTGCGGCGCACGGGAGATCGTACGCGAGGCGGGGAGCCTCGGTCGTTTCCTGGGCGAGGAGCTCGCCCGCCTCGGAGATCTGCGCGCGGCCCTCGCGGTCTTCGCGGATCGCCTGCGGTCGGTCCCCGCTCCGGGGTTTCCTCGGCCGCGCGATCTCGACCACCTCCTCCCCGACCCGCGGCGTAAAAGCGCCTCCAAGCGCCTGCTGCTCTACCTGCGGTGGATGGTCCGCAAGGACCGCGTGGACCTCGGCGCCTGGGAGGCATGGATCCCGCGGCGGGCCCTCGTCGTCCCGTTGGACACCCACCTCTTTCGCGTCGCGCGCTTGCTCGGGCTGACGCGGCGGCGCGACGCCTCGTGGCGCACCGCGGAGGAGATCACCGCCTCGCTCGCGCGGCTCGACCCCGAGGACCCCGTCCGCTACGACTTCGTCCTCTGCCATCTGGGGATGAGTGGCCGCTGCCCCGCGCGGCGGGATCGGGAGGCCTGCCTCGCTTGCCCGCTGCGCGACGAATGCCACGCCGGACGGGCCGTCGCGCGCGCCCTCAGATCCGCCGATGGGTCGGATGCATCTCGTAGATGATCTCGCCGTTGCGGAAGATCCGCACGCTCCCCGAGGTCTGGGAGACCACGACGGCGATCGCCCGCGTGGTCGCGCTGATGTAGGCGGCGGCCGCGTGGCGCGCCCCGAGGCCGAGGGGGATCTTCACGTTCTGCCCGCCGCTCTGCAGGTAGCGCCCGGCCGCGAGCACCACGCCGTCCTCGCGGATGACGAACGCGCCATCCAGGACGGAGAAGTTCTTCACCGCCTCCCGGATCTTCGGATCGAGGATGTTGCGCTCCGCCTCCGAGAGGCCCTGGAAAGGGTTGAGGGTGAGCTGGCGCGACTTTTCCATCACCGCGGTGGAGTCCCCCAGCACGAGGATGGTCCCCACGGGATGGCCTTCGAATCCTTCCTGTCCCACCGCCTGGGCGAGGAGGAGCACCTGTTCGGCGACGGCGAGTTCGATCTCGGGAGGAAGGCCGAGCGATTCGAGGGTGATGACGTCCTCGTCCTCCTCGCCGACCCGGATCTTGATCATCGTGTCGATGGTCTTTCCCTGGCCCGTCAGGCAGAGCACGGTCTCGCCGTTGCGGAAGAGCTTGCTGGTCAGCACGAGCGCGACCTTGATGCGCTCCATGCGCCCGTAGTCGTAGGCGGGCAGGGTGACGGCGCGGAATCCCTCCTCCTCGAGGGAGCGGGCGAGCGATTCCTGGGTCACCGCATAGACCCGCTTCTTGCGCCAGGGTTTGCCCTTGACCTCCTCGGCCGGAAGCGGGTGGTCGGAGACGTAGAGCAGGTGATCGACCGCCGACTTGCCGGCGAGGGAGAGCAGGGTGCGGAGGATGTCACGGTCCAGCTTGGCGGGTTCGGGCACGGGGGCCTCCCCAAGGGGTGTGCCGCTTCTGCACGGCCATGGGCCGGAGGTTATGATAGGGGCTCGATTTCGGCCAGGATTCCGGCGCTTGACGCCGGCTCGGAGCCGCTGCTAAGAAAGCACGCCTTTTTCTTGCCATAAAGGCAACTTGCAAGCAGGCAGGTGAGCTGCCGCTGAGGATGGAGGACAGGTGGACGCCAAGGATTTGAAGCGCTTTCAGACGATGCTCGAGGAGTCCCGGCAGGCCCTCCTGCAGAGCGCCAAGCGTACCCTCCTGGAGGAGTCGACCTTCGACACGGAGGATCTCCCGGACGAGATCGATTTGGCGTCGTCGGAGTACAACCAATCGATGGTCTTCCGCCTCCGGGACCGCGAGAAGTTCCTCCTGCGCAAGATCGAAAAGGCGCTCGACCGCATCCGCGAGGGCACCTTCGGGATTTGCGAGCGCTGCGAGGAGGAGATCAACATCAAGCGCCTCGAGGCGCGGCCCGTCACCACCCTCTGCATCCGCTGCAAGGAAGAGCAGGAGAAGAAGGAAAAGTCCTACCTCTGACCCCCCGGGCGGCACCCCGACGCCGCCGGTCCACGGACCCTTCGGCCGCGGGAGCCCTCCCGCGGCCTTTTGCGTGCCCGGACCTCGGGCGCATGCTCGGCGCAGCGTCGACCCAAGCCCATCAGGGCCCACGCCGGTGACGTCGGACGGCGGCCTGCGCGCTCAGGCTTCGATGTCCACGCGGACGAGGTGCTGGCCGAGCAGGAGGAGGTCGCCGGCCTCGAGGCGGGTGGGGGCCACGAGGCGGACGAAGGTCCCGTTCGAGGAACCGAGGTCGCGCAGGCGGATCTCCGCGCCCTGGACGCCGATGGCGGCGTGGCGCGCGGAAACGTAGCGGTCGTGGGGGAAGACCACGTCACCGGAGAGGCGGCCGACCAGGTTTTCGCCTTCGCGCAGCGGGAAGACCTCGCCGAGGATCCCGCCCTGCAGGATCTGCACGAGGCGGTAGCGGTAGCCCGGGTCGGGCGAGCCCCAGACCAAGGTGCCGTCCGCCGCGGGTGCGGGGGCGGGGTCCATCGGATCGAGGCGGAGGAGCTGGCGACCGAGCCGGACGTAGGCGCCCGGCGAGAGACGCGTCTCGCCGACCAGGCGCCGGTAGACGCCGTTGCGCGATCCGAGATCCTCCACGAAGAGCCCGCCCTTCGCGAAGAAGATGCGGCAGTGGCGGGGGCTGATGAAGGGATCGTCGAGGAAGGCGAGTGGACCGACGTCGCGCCCGATGATCACCTCGGCGTCGGGGAGGACCCAGAGGCTCTCCTCCATGCCGTCCTCGGTGAGGGTCACGAGCCGGGCGCGCCCTCCCTGGACCTCGCGCCCGCATTCGACGCAGAACGAGAAGCCGGCGGCGAGCTCCGAGCCGCAGTGCCCGCAGCGGCGCGCGTTCACCGGGTGGGGGAGGGGCGTCGCCTGCGCGGCGACCACGGGCTCCTTGGGGATGCGGCTCTCCTCGGGGACGAGAACCGACTCGCAGCCCGCGCAGAAGAGCTGGTCCTTGGGGTTGGCGAGGCCGCAGGCGAGGCATTCGGTCATGGTCGCATCCGACGAGAAAGATCCAGGAGGGTATCGGTGCGTCCGCGGGGCGTCAATCGCGCGTTCGGGGGAATGTGCGCCGCGCCATCACCGGCTGTCTGCAGCGAGGCGCGCCCGGATGCCGTCGAAGCCGCCCACGAGCGAGGACTTGCCGCCGCGCAGGCCGAGGGCGCGGATCTGCGCCTCGAGCTCCCGGGCGCGGTCGGCCGAGCTCGGATGGCTGGCGAAGAAGCGGTCGACGGCGGAGGAACCCTCCCCCTCCAGGCGTTCGAGCTTGCGGAAGAAGGAGACCATCGCCTGCGGGTCGTAGCCCGCCGCCGCGAGATAGGAGAGGCCGAAGCGGTCCGCCTCCGCCTCGTCCTCCCGGCTGTAGGCGGCGATGTAGCCCTGGGCGGCGATGCCGGCGCCGAGCTGGGCGATGGCGCCGGGGCGATCGCCGAGGAGGATCGCCTGCAGGGTGTCCACCCCCAGGCGGGTGGCGAGCTGCTGGGCGGGGTGGTCGAGCGTCACGTGCGCCACCTCGTGGGCGAGGACGGAGGCCACCTCGGCCTCGGACTCCGCCGCGGCGATCAATCCGCTGTAGACGAAGAGGTACCCCCCGGGCAGGGCGAAGGCGTTGATCGTCTCGGGGTCGTCGATCACCTGTGTCTCGAACTCGAACTGCCGGTCGTCGGCGGGAACGGCGCCGACGATGCGGTTCTGGACCCGGGCGATCCACTCCTGGACCTCGGCGTCGTCGAGCATCTTCTCCCGCTGGCGGACCTCGGCGGCGAGCTCGGCACCGAGCCGGGCCTCCTGCTCGGGCGGGAGGAGGAGGCGCCCCACGGCGGCGGCCGGGGCCTGGGTGACGCGGGCGACCGTGGCGCAGGCGAGGGTCGTCAGCGCGCAGAGCACGAGCCACCGCAGCTTCATGCGGGGAAGTTGTCTATCGGAGGCGGAGGATGTGCTGCCCCAGGCGGAGGGTGTCGCCGCGGTGGAGCGGTGTGGGCACGCCGGAAGGAAGGCGGACGAAGGTGCCGTTGCTGCTCGAAAGGTCCTCGAGCAGGGCGTGGTCGCCGTCCCAGTAGAGGGCGCAGTGGCGGCCGGAGACGAAGCGATCCTCGGGGAGGAGGAGCTCGCCCAGGCGTCGGCCGATGCGGATCGGCGGAGCGAGGAGGTGGATGCGGCCGCGTCGCCCGCCCGGGAGCATCCGCGCGATCCGGAAGAGAACGCCTTCGGACGGCCGGGGGGAGCCGAGGAGGTCGGCGCTCCCCAGGCGGGGGTCGGGGTGGAGGACCGCGTCGAGGCGGAGGAGGTGATCGCCCACGGCGAACTCGTCGCCGACGCCGAGCCGTACCTGGCCGCCGATGCGCAGGTAGACGGCGCCCGCTTCCACGCGCAACAGCAGCCGTCCGTCGCGGTAGTCCACCGAGGCGGCGAGCGGCGCGACGAAGGGATCGCCCGCGAGCGGGATGTCGCCGTTGCGGCCGAGGGTGGCGCCCCCGGCGGGGACGGCGAAGCGCTCGCCCGGTCCCGTCGCACCACGCAAGACGACGAGCTCGGCTTCGCCGGGCCGGTACAGGTCCAGGGGAAACGGCGTGAGCGGGATGCCCGTCGGGGCGTGGGGGCCGTGCAGCGCGCCGCCGCATCTTGGACAGAAGGAGGCCGTGTGCGCGGCGAGGGCGTCGCAGGCGGGGCAGACGAGGTCGAGTTCGGCGAGGAGGACGTTCACGTTGGCGAGGCAGGACGATAGCAGAGGCGGGCGCAGTGGGCGCGGACTTCCCACGCTCAGTTCCTTGCCAACGCGAGAAGGGATCGTACGATCGTCGATGGACGGGTGGGAAGGTCTCTCCGGACGCCGGATGTTGCGTCCATGGGAGCCTCGCTCGCCGGCACGTATGCCCATGCTGCGCCTCAATGACATCCTCCAGCGCGTCGCGCAGTATCACCCGGATCCGGACCTGGATCTGATCAAGAAGGCCTACGTGTATTCGGCGAAGGTCCACCAGGGCCAGATCCGCAAGTCCGGCGAGCCGTATCTCGTCCATCCGCTCGCGGTGGCGGGCATTTTGGCCGAGCTCAAGCTCGACGAGGCCTCGATCGTCACGGGGCTCTTGCACGACACGCTCGAGGACACGCTCGCCACCAAGGAGGAGCTCGAGGAGCTCTTCGGCGAGGAGATCGCCAGTCTCGTCGACGGGGTCACGAAGCTGTCGCAGGTCCACTTCTCCAAGGAGGCGTCGGCCGAGGAGAAGCAGGCGGAGAACTTCCGCAAGATGATCGTGGCGATGGCGAAGGACATCCGCGTGATCCTCGTCAAGCTCGCCGACCGCACCCACAACATGCGGACCCTCGAGCACATGCGGCCCGACAAGCAGGCGCGCATCGCCCGGGAGACGCTCGACATCTACGCGCCCCTCGCCAATCGCCTCGGCATCGCCTGGATCAAGGCCGAGCTCGAGGACCTCTCCTTCAAGTACCTGCGGCCCACCGAGTTCGAGGAGCTCGCCCGCAAGGTGGCCGAGCGCAAGAAGGAGAAGGAGCGGGCCGTCGAGGAGACGTGTGCGCTCATCGAGCGGCGGATGAAGGAGGCCGGCCTCGATGTGCAGGTGTCGGGGCGGTGGAAGCACCACTATTCCATCTGGCGCAAGATGCGGGAGCAGGGCATCGAGTTCGAGGGGGTGCACGACCTCATCGCCTTCCGCATCATCACCAACACCGTCTCGAACTGCTACGAGGCCCTCGGCCTCGTCCACGCGCTGTGGAAGCCGGTGCCCGGTCGCTTCAAGGACTTCATCGCGATGCCGAAGCCGAACATGTATCAGTCGTTGCACACGACGGTCATCGGCCCCTTCGGCGATCGCATGGAGGTCCAGATCCGCACCCACGAGATGCACAAGGTGGCGGAGGAGGGCATCGCGGCGCACTGGGCCTACAAGGAGGGCCGCACCGGCTACGCCAAGGATCAGGACCAGAAGTTCGCCTGGCTGCGCCAGCTCATGGAGTGGCAGCAGGATCTCAAGGATCCGCGCGAATTCCTCGAGACGGTGAAGGTGGACCTCTTCACCGACGAGGTCTTCGTCTTCACCCCGCGCGGCGACGTCATCGATCTTCCGCAGGGCGCGACGCCCGTGGACTTCGCCTACTCCATCCACACGCAGGTGGGCGACCGCTGCGTGGGCGCGAAGGTCAACGGCAAGATCGTCCCGCTGCGCTACCGCCTCAAGAACGGCGACACGGTCGAGATCCTGACCAACCCCAATGGCTTCCCGTCCAAGGACTGGCTGACCTTCGTCAAGACCTCGCGGGCGCAGGCCCGCATCCGCGCCTACATCAAGCAGCAGCAGCGCGAGAAGGCCATCGCGCTGGGGCGGGACCTGCTCGAGCGCGAGCTGCGCCGCTACGGCGTGAGCCTTTCCAAGCTGCTCAAGCGCAGCGACTTGCCCAAGGTCTTGCAGGACATCGGGGTGAAGGCGCCGGAGGAGCTCTTTTCCTCGCTCGGTTACGGGAAGATCGCCCCATCCCAGGTCCTGCCGCACGTCGTCCCGCCGGAGAAGCTGCAGCAGGCCGAGCCGCAGCAGCCGGCGCCGGTCTCGCGCATCACCGAGATCTTCCGCCGCGTGGCGGGCAAGTCCGGCAAGAGCGGGGTGCGCATCAACGGCATCGACGACGTGATGGTTCGTTTCGGCCGCTGTTGCAATCCGGTGCCGGGCGACGAGGTGGTCGGCTTCATCACGCGCGGCCGCGGCGTGACGGTGCACACCGCCCACTGCGATCGCGTCCTGGCGATGGATCAGGAGCGGCGGGTGGACGTGCAGTGGGACGTGCGCGCGGGCGAGTTCAAGCGGCCGGTGACCGTGCGGGTGCTCACCTCCGACCGCCCCGGCCTGCTCGCCGACATCTCGCAGAAGTTCTCCGCCGCGGGGGTGAACATCTCGCAGGCGAACTGCCGCTCCACCGGCGACGACCGCGCGGTCAACACCTTCGAGGTGGCCATCTCGGACCTCAAGCAGCTCCAGGGCGTGATGAGCGCCATCGAGCGCATCCAGGGCGTCTACTCCGTCGAGCGGGTCTGATTCAGCGGTCGGTCGTCCCGGTGCCGAAGGGGGGAATCAGCTTCTCCAGCTCGCGGCGAATCCGGCGCCCGCCCTCCTCGGCGAGCAGCGGGAGGAAGGCGCTGGGGTCCAGATCCTCGAGGCGAGGGCGCGCCACGGTCCCGCGGATCCGATAGCGGATGGGCACGGGCTCGTCCGGCCGCAGTTCGTTGCGGGTCAGAACCCGCACGTACTCCGGTTCGAGGGCGGTCTGCGCCTCGAGATCCAAGTTCGCCGTCAGGCTCCATCGACCGCCCAGGCGGGTGCGCCCCATCGGCGCGTCGATCTCCAGGGGCTCTTCGATCTCCACCCAGCCTTTGCGCACCGAAAAGCGGAGGTCCCAGTCGCCGAGGCGGGTCTCGCCGGGCGTGGCGGGCTGGGCGGTGGGCAGGTCCGCCTTCTCGAAGAGGCCGGTCAGGCTCTGTGCGATGGCGCCGGGCAGGTCGAGGGTGCGCCAGACCAGATCGCGCGCGCGGACCGATGCCTGGCCCGTGGCAGAGCGCAGCATGCGCGGCGTGCCGAGGTCCTCGCCCGCGAGGTCGAGGGAGGCGCCGAGGCGGCCCACGAGCGCCTCGGCGCGCAGCGGCAGATCCTCGAAGGCCACGTCGGCGATCGAGGCGTCGAGGACCCAGCGCACCGGCTCGGCGGCCAGATCCAGGCGGCTGCCGCCCCCGTCGATCTCCGCGCCGTAGGCCTCGGCGCCCAGGGAGCGGACGACCAGGGTGGAGGCGACGTAGGAGGCGAGGGCGTCGAGGTCCTCGAGGGTGAAGACGGTGCGCCCGCGCTCGATCCAGCGAAGCTCGGCGTCGACCACGGCGATGTTCTCGAGATCGACGTCCATGCGCCGCCGTTCCTCGGGCGGGAGGCGGGGGAGATCCCATTGCCCCGACGAGAGGCGGACGAGGTTGGCCTGTGCCGACTCGAAGCGGAGTTGGTCGAGGACCATGCGCCGGCCGCGGCTGGTGATGAGCGGCCAGATGCGGAGCCTCGCCTCCACCGTCTCCGCCACGAAGATCGGGACCTCCGTGCGCCCCGCGACCCGCAGGCCGCGCACCCGCACCCGCGGGCGCGGAAGGACCGCGGCTTCGAGATCGTCGAACACGACCTCCCGATCGAGCCTCGCCGAGACGGCGGGAAGGACGCGCTGGCGCACCTGCGCCTCCATGGCATCGCTCTGGACGAAGAGGACGAGGAGGAGGGCGAGGACGACGAGGATCGCCACGAAAACGAGGAGGGCGATCCCGAGCAGGCGCAGCGCGCGGGCGGGTGCGGAGGAGGGCGACGCCATGCGGCGAAGCTGGGGTGCGTCGCCCTTCGGGGCAAGGGGTTTCCCACAGCGCGGGGCGCGTTGAATCTTGACGCGTCGCGCGCGCCCGTTGGAGGGTTCGGAGGATGTCTGGCTGGTTCGCCAGGGGGCTCGTGCTCTCCGCCCTCGCGCTCGGCGCATGCGCGCCGCCCAAGGCCACGTGGACGCGGCGGCCCGACCCGCGCCCGGCGGGGACGGCGACCCGCCCGCCGCCGGTCTCCGTGGACGGAGCCGGCGGGCACGGCGGCGGCGGGCCCGTGCACGTCGTCCGCGAAGGGGAGACGCTGTACTCCATCGCGCGTCGCTACGGCGTGGACCTGGACGAACTCATGGACCGGAACGAGATCTCCGACCCCCGCACCCTCGCGGTGGGGCGCGAACTCGTCCTCCCGCCGCCCCGGCCGACCGCGGGCGGCACCCCCACCCGGGCGGCGAGTGCGGTGCAGGTGGCCTCGGCCGGCTCGGCGCCTCCGCCGCCGCCCTCGACCTCCGTGCAGCGTGCGCCGCCGCCGAGCGGCGCCCCCGCGCTGCGTTGGCCCGTCAAGGGGGTGGTCCACAGCCGGTTCGGCCCGCGGGGCAAGGTCCGGCACGACGGCATCGACATCGCGGCGCCGGAGGGAACGCCCATCCACGCCGCCGCCGACGGCGAGGTCATCTTCGCGGGCGTGCAGCGGGGGTACGGCAACCTCGTCATCCTCCGCCACGAGGGCGGCTGGGTCACCATCTACGCCCACAACCGCAAGAACCTCGTCCGCGAGGGCGACCGCGTGCGGCAGGGGCAGGTGATCGGCGAAGTGGGGCGGACCGGCCGCGCCACGGGGCCGCACGTACACTTCGAGGTGCGCAAGGGAACCAGCCCCGTCGATCCGCAGAGCATCCTGCCCCGGTAGGAGCGCGCCGCCTTCAAGCGGTCCTGTAGTTGTCCACCATCTTGTAGCGCGTGGCGTACAGCCCGAACGCCAGCCCAGCCGCCATGGCGAAGGCGGCGAAGAAGAACATCTGGAAGGCCATCTGGCTCAGGCCGGTGGTCGCCACGAGCCCCTGCACGCCCGCGTTCTTCATGCCCGCGTTCACCAAGAGCACCCAGAGGTTGCCCACGGTGGTGGACAGGCTCCAGAAGCTCATGATCACGCCCTTCAGCTTGGCGGGGGCCTGGCTGTAGGCGAACTCGAGGCCGGTGGCGGAGACGAGCACCTCGCCGAAGGTGAGGAGCGCGTAGGGCACGACCTGCCAGAGGATGGAGGTCGTGTGGCCGGCGTCGATCGAGAGCTGCAACGCGCCCGCGACGATCCAGGAGAAGCCCGCGAAGATCATCCCCGCCGTCATGCGCCGAAGGGGCGTGACGCGGATCCCCATCCGCTCGAGCACCGGGTAGAGCACCACGTTGTTGAAGGGGATGAGGATCATCACCAGCAGGGGATTGAGCGCCTGCATCTGGGACGGATTGCGGAAAAAGCCCCAGTCGGGAAGCTGCATGCGCTGCGCCTGCAAGATCCACGTGGAGGCTTTCTGATCGAAGAGCGACCAGAAGGGCGTCACCAAGAAGAAGACGATCAGGATGCGCAGCACCGTGCGCACGCCCTCCACGTCCTCGGCGGGATGGATCGCGGTGGCGCGGTCGATCTGGCGCGAGAGGGCCGTCCCGAAGAAGGCGAGGAAGAGGACGATGCCCAGGCAGAGCGCGGAGACGAAGCCGATCCACGGCAGGGTGAAGAGGGCGCCCACGCCGAGGACGACGCCGGCCACCGCCATGGGCAGGCCGGCGCCGCGGCCGGCACCCGGCGCGAGAAGGGCGGTGCGGGCGATCGCCAGAAAGCCGTGTGGATCCCGAGGCGAGGGCGGCACGTGCACGTAGTGCTTGCGGCCCGCCCAGAAGATCGCGGTGGCCACGAACATGAGCAGGCCGGGGATGCCGAAGGCCACGCTCGGACCGAAGCGATCGAGGGTCAGGGGAATGAGCAGCGAGGCGAAAAACGAGCCGAAATTGATGATCCAGTAGAAGGCGTCGTAGACCTTCTGCGCCAGGTGCTTGTTGGACCGGTCGAACTGATCGCCCACGAAGGAGGAGACGCAGGGCTTGATGCCGCCCGAGCCGAGGGCGATGAGGAAGAGGCCGGTGTAGAAGCCCGCGGGGTTCGACTCGAAGATCGCGAGGCAGGCGTGGCCGGCGCAGTAGACCAGGCTCAGGTAGAGGATGGTGCGGTACTTGCCGAGCCACTTGTCGGCGAGCCAGCCGCCGAGCAGGGGGAAGAGGTACACCCCCATCACGAAGAGGTGGAAGATGTCGGTGGCCTCGCGCTCGCGGGCCGCGAGATCCCCCCGGTCGACGAGCAAATGGCCGACCAGGAAAATCGTCAGGATGTTGCGCATCCCGTAGAAGCTGAAGCGCTCGCAGGCCTCGTTGCCGATGATGAACGGGATCTGCCGGGGCAGGCGCGCCTTCGCCTCGGCGGGCGGTGCGACGGAGCTGACGTGGGCCATCGGCCCTCCATACCCCAGCCCGCCGTCTCTTCCAAGACGCATTGACAAGGCGAGCGGGGGGTTGCTACCCCAGGGCCAGCGGCGTGGACGATTCGTCTTCCCCTGCCTGTTGGAGGAACGTGGATACCCTCTTCTCGGCGCTGATCTGGCTGATTCCCGTGCTCCTCTCCCTCTCGGTGCACGAGTGGGCCCACGCGGCCTCCGCCTACCGGCTCGGGGACGACACGGCGGCGCGCCTGGGGCGGATGACCCTCAATCCGCTGGCACACATCGATCCGGTCGGGACGATTCTCCTGCCGGCTCTGCAGCTCGTCTCCACCCAGGCGATCTACTTCGCTTGGGCGCGGCCCGTGCCCGTCAACCCGGCCCGCTTCGCCCGAGGCGTATCCATGTCCACCGGCAACGTGCTCGTCTCCGCGGCGGGGCCGGCCTCGAACCTCGCCCTGGCGCTGATCTCCGCGGTCCTTCTCGGGCTGGGGTACCGCCATGGCTGGGGCGAGGGCGCCGGCGTCGCCTTCTTGCAGGCGATGCTCGTCATCAACGTGGTGCTGGCGGTCTTCAACCTCCTGCCGGTGCCGCCGCTCGATGCCAGCAAGGTCCTGCACGGCCTTCTGCCGCGCCGCGCCGCCGCCGCCTACGAGCAGATCTTCCCGTATGCGCCCTTCCTCCTCCTCGCCGTGATCTTCTTCGGGCGAA
>DATGOH010000073.1:0-2115 GCA_035306165.1 Ferdinandcohnia sp. | reverse complement strand
CGCCTTCCTCCCCGCGGCGGCGGCGCTCGGCAATCCCATCGACATGATCGCCTCCGCCTCGGGCGAGGACTACGAGCGTTCGCTTCGCCTGCTTCTGCGCGACGAACGCTTCGACGCGATCCTCGTCCTCTTCGTCCCCGCGCTGGTCACCGGCGCCGCGGAGATGGCGGAGGCCGTGGTGCGCGCCGCCCGCGATGCCGACAAGCCCGTGCTCGCCTGCCCCGCCGGCACCCACGGCGTGCCCGCCGCACTCGAGATTTTGCGCCGCGCGAAGATCCCGACCTACGGCTTCCCGGAGGACGCCGCGCTCGCCCTCGCCAAGGCGGTGCGCTACGGCCAGTGGCTGGCGCGGCCCGAGGGCGTGCGGCCGAGCTTCGCCGAGATCGATCCCGCGCCCGCGCGCTCCCTCCTCGTGGGGCGCGAAGCGGGGTGGCTCACCGCCGAGGAGATCCGGATCCTCCTCGAGACCTATGGCATCCGGATGCCGCGCTCGTACGTGGTGCACAGCGTCGCCGAGGCCGAGGAGGCCGCGCGCGTCATCGGCGGCCCCGTTGCGGTCAAGCTCGTCTCGCGCACCATCCAGCACAAGACCGAGGTCGGCGGCGTCCGCCTCGGGTTGAAAACGCCCGAGGAAGCGGGCGAGGCCTTCGAGGCGATCCGGGCCAACCTCGCCGCGCAGGGCCTCGAGGATCGGATGGACGGCGCCCTGGTGCAGGAGATGATCACCGAGGGCGTGGAGACCTACGTCGGCGCCACCGAGGCGCCCGGCTTCGGATCGCTTCTGGGCTTCGGCATCGGCGGCGTGAACGTGGAGCTGTGGAAGGACGTGGTCTTCCGCGTCCACCCCGTGACCGACGTGGACGCGCGCGAGATGCTCGCGCAAATCCGCGGCCGTCCTCTGCTGGAGGGCTTTCGCGGTGCGCCGCCCGCCGACGAGGACGCGCTGGTGGACGCCATCCTCCGCGTCGATCGCATGCTCGGCGACAACCCGGAGATCCGCGAGCTCGATCTCAATCCCCTCGTGGCGCTGCCGCCGGGCCGCGGCGTCGTCGCCATCGACGCGCGGATCCGCCTCGAGCCGCGCTGAACCACGATCGATTCGGAGCGGATCGCCTGCGACGTGTCGCACCCTCTGCGACACGCTTCGATCCATGCGACGCGCCCGATTCACACGACCATGGGGTACCCCTCCCGCGCCTCGGCGACTGGGGATCGCCGCGCACTTGGTGCAGCGAGTGTAAGGGCGGGGACCGGCTCCGCGTCTTTACCTCGGACCACTCGACTGGAGGTATGTGATGCGCAATTGGATCCGATTCGGATTGCTGGCGGCGGTGCTTTCGCTCTTCGCCGCGGCATGTGGTGACGAGGGTGGCCAGGGCCCCGCGGGCGACGGCACGCCTCGCGGCAACGTGAAGTTCTCCGTTCGGGCGCTCGAGGCGCTCGAGGACGTCATCGACAGCGTCGAGATCGTTCTCACCGGCCAGACCGATCCCTTCGCGACCTACACCATCGACCTCACCAAGGACGGCGATGGCGTGTGGCGCGGCTCGCTGGCGAAGATCTATGTCGGCACCTACGACGTCGAGGCCACGGCCTGGGACGGCGGCGGGAACGTGGTCGCCTCGGCGGCGCCCAACCAGACGATCGCCGTCACGAAGGGAATGACCACCCCGGTGACCATCATGCTCCACGAGGGGCGGGATTCGGGGGAGACGGAGTTCCCCCACTTCGTGATGATCGCCTTCGACAAGGACATCGTCGTGGCGGGCGAGATCCTCGAGATCACCGTCGAGGTGACAGGCGGCGAGGCGCCGTACGGGATCGCGGGCAAGAACGCGACCAATCCGCCCGCGTGGAACCCGCCGGGTACCTTCCTCGACGAGAACGAGAATCCTCTCGCCGAGGCGGGCAACCGCCCGGGCGACGGCAACGGTGACTTCCTGCCCTTCACCGGCACGACGGGGAAGATCTGGTGGATGGCGCCCAACCATCAGGGTTGGAAGTGGTTCCTGCTCGTCGTCGAGGACGCCAAGGGAACCCGCACGGAGGTCGGCGTCGACGTCATGGTCGACTACGCTTCCGAGGAGAACGTCGACTTCGAGGCGCACTTCGTCG
>DATGOH010000072.1:0-3241 GCA_035306165.1 Ferdinandcohnia sp. | reverse complement strand
GGTGAGGGTGGTCTTGCCGTGGTCGACGTGACCAATCGTCCCGATGTTCACGTGCGGCTTCTTACGCTCGAACTTTTCCTTTGCCATCCGCCGCCTCCATTGCGCTGGGCAGGGTAAATGGGTTTGGAGCCCTCGACCGGGATTGAACCGGTGACCTCGTCCTTACCAAGGACGCGCTCTGCCGACTGAGCTACGAGGGCATCTCCTATTGGAGCGGGAAACGGGATTCGAACCCGCGACCCTCAGCTTGGAAGGCTGATGCTCTACCAACTGAGCTATTCCCGCATATGCGCTCCGCCACGCGGGCGGAAAGATGTTGGTGGAGGGGGAAGGATTCGAACCTTCGAAGGCGTACGCCGGCAGATTTACAGTCTGCTCCCTTTGGCCGCTTGGGTACCCCTCCGGGTATTCCTCTCGTTTTCTGGAGCTGGCGGCGGGGCTCGAACCCGCGACCTGCCGCTTACAAGGCGGCTGCTCTTCCAGCTGAGCTACACCAGCGTAGCGGTTCTCCCGCTACGAAACGGTCGCACACGAAGGATTTCTTCCTCGTGGGAGGCCGCGTGGGCTGGCCTTCTACGAAGATCGCCTTCGGGAGTCAAGTGCGAAACGCACCCTCCTCGCCATCGCTTCCGCCCCACCCCGCGTCCGCTCGACGCTGCCGGCGGATTTCGTAGAGGAGAATGGAGGCGGAGGCGGAAACCGAGTAGCTCCCCACGCCCCGGCCGACCATGGGGACGGAGACGATCTCGTCGCAGTTCTCCCGGGTGAGGCGACGCAGACCCTCGCCCTCCGAGCCGACGACCAGGCAGAGGGGTCCGCGCAGATCGGCCCGGTCGCAGGGCGTGCCGTCCATGTCGGCACCGACGATCCGCAGGCCCTCCATGCGCAGCCGGTCGAGGGTGCGCGCGAGGTTGGTGACCCGCGCGACCGGGAGCCGCGCCGCCGCGCCCGCGCTCGCCTTGACGGCGACCGCCGTGAGACCCGCCGCGCGGTCCTTGGGGATGACGAGGCCGTGCGCGCCGAGGAGGTGCGCCGACCGCAGCACCGCGCCGAGGTGATGGGGGTCCTGGACGTGGTCCAGGGCGACGAGGAGCGGCACGTCCTCGATGCGGTCGAGGATCGCAAAGAGGTCGACGTAGCCGATCTCCGCCACGCGGGCGAGGACGCCCTGGTGCACCGCGCCCTCCTCCGCCATCCGGTCGATGCGCGCGCGCGGGCAGCGCTCCACGCGCACGCCCTGCGCCCGGGCGCGCTCCGCGAGGCGCAGGACCGCCGGGCCGCGGGCGCCGTCGGCGATCCAGATCCGCTCGATGGATTCGGGCCGGGTGGCGAGGATCTCGGCGACGGGATGGATCCCGTGAACGAGCACGCGCCCGCCTCACTGCACGCGCGTGGCCACGCGGAGATCCTCTTCGGTCTTCATGCACAGTTCGGCCACGCAGATGTAGAAATCCAGGTCCACACCGAGCTCGCCCTCGCCCGCGGATTCGGCCTTCACCGGGATCTCGAAGACGGGACCCCGATGCTCGACGCGGGCGTTGTCGGCGTATCCGATTCGCGTCTTCTCGGTCGTGAGCGCGCCCCGCGCCTCGATCTGTCCGCGCAGCGGCGTCTCGGGCTTGATCTCGGCGCCGTCCTTGGGCCGGAGGGCGATCGTGACGCGGCCTTCCTCACCTGCGCGCATCGCCTCGGGCGCCTGCACGACCACGTCGTAGAGGCTCTTGGGATCCAGGTTCTCGAGATCCCGCTTCTCCGCGGCCGGCTGCGCGGTCGGCGCGGGTGCCGCCTCGGGCGCGGCCGCCTGCTTGCAGCCCGCCATGCCGGCGAGGATCACCGCAAAGGCACCGAGCCAACGTCCCAACTTTCGCATCGCACGTCCTTTCACGTTCCGGAGACCGCGGTCCAACCCCTCTCCGGAGTAGACACGGCCCAGTCCACGATCGTTCCCGCGAGGTCCCGCCCGGTCGCCCTCTCCAGGGCGAGGAGGGGCGGCGCGACCTCCACCTGAAAGACCTTGGGAACCGCCCCCCGATCCAGCATGTCGACGGCCGCCACCTCGAGCCCGAGCAGCCGGGCGGTCGCCTCGGCGGCCTCCACGATCTTGGATGAGGGAGCGATGGTTTCGTAGCGCGCGCCCGGCTCCAGCGAACGCGCCAGCCGATCCGTCTGCGGGATGCGTCGCACGGCGCAGACGGCCGTCCCGCCCACGACCAGGATCCGCACGTCCCGCTCCCCCGGGTGGCGGGGGTAGCGCTGGACGACGATGTCCTGGCCGAGACCGAAGAGCACCTCGAGCGCGGCTTCCAGCGAGGCCGGCGTCTCGCAGATCATGCTCGCCCGCCGCTCGCCGCCCCGCATCACGCGCAGCAGGACCGGAAGACCGCCCACCAGTTCCACGAGCCGCCGCACGCTGCGCGCGTCGCGCCCCATCACGGTGCGGGAGACGCCGATGCCGCAATCGGCGAGGAGCTGGAGCGCCTGCATCGGATGGCGGCTCTGGGCGATCGCCTGGGCGCGGTTGAGGACGCGCGAACCCGCGAGCTCGAAGTGGTGCAGCACCGCCAGCGCGTGGGGCGCCGCGCTCGCCAGCCGCGGGACGACCGCGTCCGGCGGCGGCATGGGCTTGCCGCGGCGGACGAGGCGGAAGCGGCGGCCGTCCACGTAAACGGCGCATTCCGCCGGATCGACGAGCCGCGCCTCGATCCCCCGCTCCCGCGCGGCGCGGAGGAGGCGTCGGTTCGTGCCGATGCGGCGGCGGGCGAGGAGGACGAGGGTCTTGGGGGCGGGCACGGGGGAAAGCTACCACAAAGCCGATGCGCCCGTGGCGGCGACCCGCGCTACGGCGCCGGCTCGGGTGCGGGCCCGTCGTTCCGCTCCGGTTCCGCCGGCGTCCCGTCGCGATCCTCCCCGGGGCCGGCGTCGTCTTCGGGGCTCTCCTCGCCCGCGCGCTGGCGCCGGGCGCGCTGGGCCGCGGTGGGGAACTGCTCCACCCACACCAGGTCGACACCCCCGTTGCCGGCGTCGCCGTAGCGCGACTCGATCGCCAGGGGCTGGGAGAGCTGGTAGCGCAAGCGCACCTCGTTGGCGTTCTCCCAGGGCTCGGGGAAGAGGTTTCTCGCATAGCCCAGGAAAATGCGCGGGCCGATGCGCGTGCCCGCCTGGAGCAGCGTCCTCCCCTCCTCCGCCTCCACCGTGAGGACGTCGATGGGTACGCCGGGGCCGAGCGCCTGGCGGATGCGGT
>DATGOH010000071.1:0-6852 GCA_035306165.1 Ferdinandcohnia sp. | reverse complement strand
CATCGCGATGCGGCCCCGAGTGGGGAGGCCCGCCCTCGTGCCTCGACGACATTCGCCCGCCAGAGCCCGTCACCGACGTGGCGCACGACCCGAACCCGAACGTGGTGAGCTGGACTCCGTCGGCGAGCTCGTCGCCGACCTCCCTGCCACGGCAACCAGCTTCCAGCTGCCAGACGACGACGCCTACGACTCGATCTTCGTCTATGGCGCCGTCGGCAACTTCAGCGCGCCGGCGCACGTGAACCGATTTCGTCGAGGACAGCTCACACGAAAGGGCCCTGCCGCACTCCCGCGGCGGGGCCTGGCTTGCGCTCGGCTCGCCGCGGCGCTCTCGTCGCCCTTCCTACCGCTCGAAGGTCAACGGCGGACCGGAGCCCCTGGGTCGAGGCAGCCTCGGTTGCGAGGTTCCTAGGCGCTGGTCATGCGGAGCCCGACGAGGGAGGCGACGAGAAGAGCGAGGAAGAGGAAGCGCAGGGGGTTGGCGGGCTCGCCGAAGAGGACGATGCCGAGCACGGTGGCGCCGATGGCGCCCATGCCCACGAAGACGGCGTAGGAGAGGCCGACGGGAAGCTCGCGCATCGCCGCGCTGAGCAGATACATGGAGGCGGCGATCGAGGCGATCGAGACGACGCTCGGCCAAAAGCGGGTGAAGCCCTGGGCGTACTTGAGGCTGAGCGCCCAGACCACCTCGATCAAGCCGGAGAGAATCAGAAACACCCAGCTCATGCCATCCGTCCATGCGGCCCGACGGGGCGAAGCCGCCGGGCCGTCACGGCCTTCCGCCCTGCCCCGCCGGCGAGGGCGAGTGGACCGCGGTCATGCGCCGCGGCTTGCACCTTACGCCTCGCCGAAGACGCGGCGGAAGATCGTGTCGACGTGCTCGGTGTGGTAGCCGAGATCGAAGACGGAGCGGATCTCGTCCTCGGTCAGGTGCTTGCGCAGTTCCTCGTCGGAAAGAAGCGCCTCGAGGAAATCCACGCCCTCCTCGTAGAAGCGCATGGCGTTGCGCTGCACGAAGACGTAGGCGGTCTGCCGCGGGATGCCGCGGCGCGCGAGTTCGAGCAGCAGGCGCTGGGAGTAGATGAGTCCGCCGGTGAGCTCGAGGTTCTCCTTCATCCGCTCGGGGTAGACGCGCATCTCGCGCACCATGCCCGCGAAGCGGTGGAGCATGAAGTGGGCGAGGATGGTGGCGTCGGGGCCGATCACGCGCTCGACGCTGGAGTGCGAGATGTCGCGCTCGTGCCAGAGGGCGACGTTCTCCATGGCGGTCGAGGCGTAGCCTCGCAAAAGGCGCGCGAGACCGGTGAGGTTCTCGCTGAGGATGGGGTTGCGCTTGTGGGGCATGGCGGACGAGCCCTTCTGCCCCGGGGTGAAGGGCTCCTCGGCCTCGCGAACCTCGGTGCGCTGCAAGTGGCGCACCTCCACGGCGAAACGCTCGATCGAGGCGCCGAGCAAGGCGAGCGCGTGGAAGAACTCGGCGTGGCGATCGCGGCTGATGACCTGGGTGGAGACGGGGTCGGGCCGGAGGCCGAGCGCCTTGCAGACGTGCGCCTCCACTTCGGGCGCGACGTTGGCAAAGGTGCCGACGGCGCCCGAGATCTTGCCGTAGGCCACGTTCTCGATGGCGCGAACGAGCCGTTCCCGGTCGCGCGCGAGTTCGGCGTACCAGCTCGCCATCTTCAGGCCGAAGGTGATCGGCTCGGCGTGGATGCCGTGGCTGCGGCCCATCATCGGCGTGTTCTTGTGCTCGAAGGCGCGGGCGCGCACGGCCTCCATCGCCTCGTCGAGCTTCTCCAGGATCATCTCGCCCGCCTGCTTGAGCAGGAGGGCGAAGCTGGTGTCGAGCACGTCGCTCGAGGTCAGGCCGAGATGGAGCCAGCGCGCCGGCGCCCCGACCTTTTCCTCCACGAAGGTGAGGAAGGCGATGACGTCGTGCTTGACCGTCTTCTCGATCTCCTCGATGCGCGCGGCGTCCTCCGCGGTGAAGGTGCGCGGGGCGCGTTCCCGGATGGCCTCGAAGTCCTCCATGGGAACCTCGCCGCGCAAGGCCATCGCCTCGCACGCCGCGAGCTCGACCTGCATCCAGCGCTCGTAGCGCGCCTCACTCGTCCAGAGGGCGGCCATCTCCGGCCGCGAGTAGCGAGCGATCACGTCCTGCTCCCCGGGGTCAGCTCCCCGTGTGTCCGAATCCCCCGCTTCCGCGGGCGGTGTCGGAAAGCGCGTCCACTTCCACGAGTTCCACCCGCTCGTAGCGCGCGACCACGAGCTGGGCGATGCGATCGCCGCGGCGGATCTCGAAGGGCTCCTGTCCGAGGTTGACGAGGATGACGCCGATCTCGCCGCGGTAGTCGCTGTCGACGGTGCCGGGTGCGTTGACCATGCCGATGCCGTGGCGCAGCGCCAACCCCGAGCGGGGCCGGACCTGCGCTTCGTAGCCCGGAGGCAGCTCGATGGCCACGCCGGTGGGAACGAGGGCCCGCTGGCCGGGTTCGAGCCGCAGGTCCACGTCCGCGCGCAGGTCGAGGCCGGCGCTGCCCTCGGTGGCATGGGTCGGCAGGGGGAGGGGCTCCCCCCGCTCGCCCACGCGCCGCACCCGGATCCGGATCATTTCGCCTCGGTCGGCGCCCCGCTCCCGTTGTCGGTCGGAGCGCCCGCCCCGGCGGCGACACCGTTGCCGCTCTCGCGCAAGGCCTCCTTGCGGGAGAGGCGAATCTTGCCCTGGCGGTCGATGGAGACGACCTTGACCAGCACCTCGTCGCCCTCCTGCAGCACGTCGGAGACGTTCTTGACCCGCTGGTCGGAGAGCTCGGAGATGTGCACCAGGCCGTCGGTGCCCGGGAAGATCTCCACGAAGGCGCCGAACTCCACGATGCGCCGTACCGTGCCGAGGTAGGTCTTCCCGATCTCCGCCTCCTGGGTGAGGTTGCGGATCATCGAGATGGCCTCCTCGACTTTGGCCTGGTTCGGCGAGGCGATGTGGATGGTCCCGTCGTCCTCGATGTCGATCGAGCAACCGGTGCGGTTGATGATGTCGCGCACCGTCTTGCCGCCGGGGCCGATGACGTCCTTGATGCGCTCGGGCCGGATCTTGATGGTCGTGATCCGCGGCGCCCACTTCGAGATCTCCGGCCGCGGCTTGTCGAGCACCTCGGCCATCTTCCCGAGGATGTAGAGGCGGCCCTGCCGCGCCTGCTCGAGGGCGCGCTGCAAGATCTCCTTCGTCACGCCGGAGATCTTGATGTCCATCTGGATCGAGGTGATCCCGTTGGCGGTACCGCAGACCTTGAAGTCCATGTCGCCGAGGTGATCCTCGTCACCCAGGATGTCCGAGAGGATGGCGACCTTGTCGCCCTCCTTGATGAGCCCCATGGCGATGCCGGCGACGGGCGCCTTGATGGGCACGCCCGCGTCCATGAGGGCGAGGGTGGCGCCGCAGACGGTGGCCATCGACGAGGAGCCGTTGGACTCGGTGATGTCCGAGGTGACGCGCGTCACATAAGGGAAGGTGGCCTCGTCCGGCATCACGTAGCGCAGGGCGCGCTCGGCCAGGGCGCCGTGCCCGATCTCGCGGCGACCGGGCGCGCGCAAGAACTTCACCTCACCCACCGAGTAGGGCGGGAAGTTGTAGTGGAGCATGAAGCGCTTGAAGTGCATGCCGGTGAGCATCTCCACGCGCTGCTCGTCCTCGCCCGTGCCGAGGGTGGCGGTGCAGATCGCCTGCGTCTCGCCGCGGGTGAAGATGGAGGAGCCGTGCACGCGCGGCAGCGGCCCCACCTCGCACCAGATCGGACGGATCTCGTCGTGCTTGCGACCCGCGATGCGCACGCCGTCTTCGAGGATCATCTTCCGCATGTACTCGTACTTGAAGTCCTCGAAGTAGTTCTTGAGCTCGCGTTCGCGGTTCACGTAGTCGTCGCCGAGCTCTTCCTTCATCTGCGCGAGCGCGGTCTTGCGCGCCGCGGACAGCGCAGCGTAGCGCTCGGCCTTCTCGGCGATGGCGTAGGCCTCGGTGATCGGCCCCCAGACGATGGACCGGAACTTCTCGCGCAGCGCTTCGTCCACCTGCGGCGGATCGAAGGGCCGCTTCTCGGTGATGCCGAGCTCCCGGGCCATCTCCTCCTGCGCGTCGAGCAGCGGCTGGACGACCCGCTGGCCGAAGAGGAGTGCCTCGACCATGACGTCCTCGGGCACCTCGGCGGCGCCGCCCTCGACCATCACGATGGCGTCGCGCGAGGCGGCCATCACGATGTCGAGATCGGAGCGCTCCTTCTCCTCGGCGGTCGGGTACGCGACGAACTCGCCATCGACCCGGCCGACGCGCACGCCGGCGATCGGGCCGTTGAAGGGGATGTCGGAGGCGGTCAGTGCCGCCGACGCCCCGGTCAGCGCGAGCACGTCCGTGTCCGCATCCGGGTCGAAGGAGAGCACCGTGGCGATGATCTGTGTCTCGTTCTGGTAGCCCTCCGGGAAGAGGGGCCGGCAGGAGCGGTCGATGATGCGGGAGCTCAGCGTCTCCTTTTCGGTGGGCCGCCCCTCGCGCCGGAAGAACGAGCCGGGGATGCGCCCCGACGCCGCGAGCTTTTCCTGGTAGTCCACGGTCAGGGGGAAGAAGTCGAGCCCCTCCTTCTTCTCCTTGGCGCTGACCGCGGTGACGAGCACCACGGAATCGCCCTGGCGAATCCAGATGGCGCCGTCCGCCTGCTTGGCGATCTTCCCCGTTTCGAGCGTGATTTCCTTCCCGCCCGCCTGGACGGTCTTGACGATGTGCTTCATGTTTTCCCCGTGGCTCGCTCCTCGGACGACGGGGAAACTTTTGATCTCTGATCCCAGAGGCCGACGTCGAGTCGGCCGCTCGGATCCGAAACCAAAAGCCCCGCCTCGTCTGGAGCGAGCGTTCGAAAAAGGGGGCGCTCCACGGCGCCCCCTGATGCGGTCACTTCCGCAAACCGAGATCCTCGATGATCGCCTTGTAGCGATTGGGATCCTTCCGCTTCAGGTAGTCCAAAAGACGCCGGCGCTGGCCGACGATCTTCAGCAGGCCCCGCCGCGAGTGGTGGTCCTTCTTGTGCACCTGGAAGTGCTCGGTGAGGTAGCGGATCCGCTCCGAGAGAAGCGCGATCTGGACCTCCGGCGAACCGGTGTCGTTCTCCCCGCGCGCGTACTTCGCGACGATCTCCTGCTTCCTGTCCTTCAGCAAAGCCATGACGTTCCTCGTCCACCTCCTCCAGTTCCTGGGCCATCCACGAGGTGGTGCAGAAGGCCCCCCAGTTTCGTGCGGGCTGGTCTACAGCGAGAACACCCGCGGGTCAACGCTTCATTCTCCCGCGCCCGCCAGGACGCGGCGGTAGCGCAGGGCCCCGCCCCGCTGCTCGGCCACCGCCAGCAGCCGGCCCTTGGGGCCGACGATCTTCACCCGGTCGCCCTCCGAAAGGCGCGGCGCCGCGGACTGGAGGAGATCGCGATAGCCGAGCGCCATCCCTCGCGACACCTTGCGGGCCCGGAGCTCGTCCACCCGGATCTCCTTCATCTCGCCGAGGGCGTCGCCGAGCGAGACGAGGTGGGCCTCGATCTCCTCCCGCTTGCCCTCCCGCATCCAGCCCTCGATGGTCTCGAGGGGCACGGCCCGCTCGATGCCGAAGGGACCGGTGCGCAAGCGCTCGAGCGAGACGAGGTGGCCGCCGACGCCCAGCGCCTGGCCGAGTTCGTGGGCCACCGAGCGGACGTAGGTTCCCTTGGAACAGCTCAGGCGCAGCTCGAGACGGGCGGTCTGGGGATCGTAGGAGAGCAGCTCGATGGCGTGGATGGTCACCTTGCGCGGCTTGCGCTCGATCTCCACGCCCTTGCGCGCCAACTCGTACAACCTCTTTCCGCCGACCTTCACGGCCGAGTACATCGGCGGGGTCTGCCAGTAGGTACCCGCCATCGCCTCGACCGCCCGCCGCACCTCCTCCTCGCCGAGATGATCGGTCGGATGGGTGGCCACCACCTTCCCGTCGGCGTCGAAGGTATCGGTTTCCACGCCGAGCTGGATGACCCCCTGGTACTCCTTGTCCCCCTCGAGCAGGAACGAGCTCAGCTTGGTGGCCTGCCCCAGACAGATGGGGAGGACGCCGCTGGCGGAGGGATCCAGGGTTCCGGTGTGGCCTGCCTTGCGGCCGGTCCCCAGGGCACGGAGCCGACGGACCACCTCGAAGGAGGTGATCCCCTGGGGCTTGTCCACGATGAGCACGCCGTCCACGGTGGTGCTAGACCTCGTCCTTCTCCTCGGCCGCGCCTTCGGTATCCTCGCCCGCTTCCTGCATGCGGACCTCGCGCAGAAGCTTTTCGATGCGCGCACCGCGCTCCGCGGAATCGTCGTAGAGGAAACGGAGTTCCGGGACGTATCGGAGGGAGAGGGCGCGGGCGACCTCCCTTTTCAAGAATCCCTTGGCGGCGTCGAGACCCTCGGCCGTCTGCCGCTTCTCCTCCTCGGTCCCCATCACCGAGTAGTACACCCTCGCGTGGCGCAGGTCGGGGCTGAGCTCGACACCCGTGATCGTCACGAAGCCCACCCGGGGATCCTTGAGGCCCCGCGTGAGGATCCGGCCGAGCTCCTCCTGGATGTGGTGCGCCACCCGGGTCGCCCTGTCACGACTCATCGCGATCCTCCAGCTCGCCGAAAAGCGCCTCCGCCTCCGCGAGGTTGCGGGGCTCGTCGTCGCTCTCCTCGAACTCCGCCACCGGACCGATCATCCGATCATGATACGTGATGGACAGCTCCCCCATGGCGTCCACGGTGCGGAAGATCTTGTCGAGGACCTCCTCGACGAAGGAAGGGGAATTGGCGCAGACCGCCACACCCACGGTGGCCAG
>DATGOH010000070.1:0-21372 GCA_035306165.1 Ferdinandcohnia sp. | reverse complement strand
CCGGGCGTGGTGGTGCGCGAGGGCTGCGTCATCGGCCCGCGGACGATCATCCAGCCCGGCGCCATCATCGGCGGGGACGGCTACGGCTTCGCCTTCGAGAAGAACGGCCCCCGCGGACCTCGCCACTTCAAGGTTCCGCAGATCGGCAAGGTGGTGATCGGCGCCGACGTCGAGGTGGGCGCCAACACCTGCATCGACCGGGGCACCGTGGGCGATACCCAGGTCGGCGACGGCGCCAAGCTCGACGACCTGGTCATGATCGCCCACAACGTCGAGGTCGGACCGCTCAGCCTCCTGGCCGGCTGCTCCGCGGTGGCGGGCTCCACCAAGCTCGGCCCCGGCGTGGTGCTCGGCGGGCAGGTGGGCGTGATCGGCCACCTCGACCTCGGCGCCGGCGCGAAGGTGGCCGCCGGCAGCCGCGTGATGACCGACCTCGCCCCGGGCAGCGAGAGCGGCGGCTACCCGGCGGTGAGGCAGGCGCACTGGCTGCGTGAGCAGGCCGCGCGCCAGCGCCTCCCCGAACTACTCAAGCAGGTCCGCGAGCTGAAGAAGCGGATCGAGGAGCTCGAGAAGCGATGATGGAGAGAGAGGGCGACTTCCGCAGGATCCTCGAGATCCTCCCCCACCGCTATCCCTTCCTCCTGGTCGATCGCATCGTCGAGGTGGAGCCGGGCGCGCGGGTCTTGGCCTACAAGAACGTGAGCTTCAACGAGCCCTTCTTCGAAGGGCACTTCCCCGGCAATCCGGTGATGCCCGGGGTGCTCACCCTGGAGGCGCTCGCGCAGGCCGGCGCCATCCTCGCCTTCCTGACCGAGCCGGCGAACCTGGACTCGAAGGTGATGTACCTCGCGGCGATCGACGGCGTGCGCTTCAAGCGGCCGGTGCGGCCTGGCGACCGCCTCGATCTCGAGGCCACCATCGAGCGGCGCAAGGGGCCGGTCTGGAAGATCTTCGGCCGGGCGACCATCGCGGGGACACTCGTGGCGGAGGCGCACATCACGGCCACCCTCGCGGATCGGTAGGTTTCCATGGCCATCCACCCCACAGCGATCGTCTCGCCCCGCGCCGAACTCCATCCCACCGTGGAGGTGGGGCCCTACGCGGTGATCGGACCGCACGTGAAGGCCGACGAGGGCGTGCGGATCGGCCCCCACGCCGTGGTCGAGGGGCGGACCACCATCGGCAAGGGCGTCGTGATCTTCCACCACGCCTCCGTCGGCGCCGTCCCGCAGGATCTGAAGTACAAGGGCGAGACCACCCGGCTGGAGATCGGCGAGGGCACCGTCATCCGCGAGTTTGCTTCGGTGCACATCGGTACGGAGCAGGGCGGTGGGGTGACGCGCGTCGGGCGCAACTGCCTGCTGATGGCCTACTCGCACGTGGCCCACGACGTCGTCCTCGGCGACCGCGTGATCCTCGCCAGCGGCGCCATGCTCGCCGGCCACGTGCACGTGGAGGACTTCGCGATCTTCGGAGGGATTTCGGGCGTGCACCAGTTCGTGCGCATCGGCCGCCACGCCTTCGTCTCCGGAGGCTCGATGATCGGCATGGACGTTCCGCCGTTCTGCACGGTCTCCGGCCACCGGGCCCAGCTCGCGGGTCTCAATACCGTGGGACTGATGCGGCACGGATTCTCGGAAGAGCAGATCCGCAACATCAAGAAGGCCTACCGCATCCTCTTCCGCATGAAGCTCGGGCTTAGGGAGGCGATGTCCCGGGTGCGCGCGGAGATCCCCGACGATCCGAACGTGGAACACCTGCTCCGCTTCGTGGAGGGATCGCAGCGCGGGGTGACCCGACGATGAGCCAGCCGCCGATCGGATTGATTGCAGGCAACGGAGTCTTCCCCCTGCGCTTCGCGGATGCGGCGCGGCGCGCCGGCCGGCGCGTGGTGGCCGTGGCGCACGAGGGCGAGACCGATCCTTCCATCGCTGACCACTGCGATTCCGTCACCTGGGTCAAGCTCGGCCAGCTCGGCAAGATGGTCCGGGCCTTCCGGGAGGAGGGCGTGACCGAGGCGGCGATGGCGGGCGGGATCGCCAAGGTACGGATCTTCGGCGGATTGCGGCCGGATCTGCTCGCCCTCAAGCACGCGCCGAAGCTGCGGAAGTGGGGCAACGACGACCTGCTGCGCACCGTCGCCTCGATGTTCGAGGAGGAGGGGGTGGCGATCATCGATCCGGCCACCATCTGTCCCGAACTCCTGGTGCGGGAGGGAATCCTCACCCGCACCCGACCCTCCGAGGAGGTCTTGGAGGACGTTCGGCTCGGCTGGGAGGTCGCCCAGGCGGTGAGCGCCGCCGACGTCGGGCAGACCGTGTGCATCAAGAAGGGCAACGTGGTCGCCGTGGAGGCGATGGAAGGGACCGATCGCTGCATCCGCCGGGCCGGCGAGGTCGGTGGCAAGGGCTTCGTGGTGGTGAAGGTGGCCAAGCCGGGCCAGGACCCGCGCTTCGACCTTCCCACCCTCGGGCCGACCACCATCCGGACCTTGCAGGAAGCGGGCGCGGTGGCCATGGCCTTTCCCGCCGGCCGCACCTATCTGCTGGACGAGGAGGAAACCGTCCGCCTGGCCGACAAGGCGCGCATCGCTCTCGTGGCCCGCGCTTGACCGGGTGCGGCCCGACCGGAAAAATGTTTCGACCGTTCGCGTAGAGGTTTGAATGGGTATGCGTCGTTGGATCTTCGCCCTTCTGGGTGTTCTGGCCCTGTCCCTCGTTGCCTGCGGCGACTCCGAAAAGCCCGACGGGGACGATCCGGGCGTGGGCGGCGCCGGCGGCGACGGCGTCGGCGGGGCGGGAGGATCCGAAGAGCCCGGCGGCCCGCCGGTGGTCGAGAGCATCGACCCCGATCGCGGCGGCCCGGCCTTCCGCATCCGGATCAAGGGAAAGAACCTCAGCCCCGTGGGTCCGAAGAACTCCATCTTCTTCGTGGCGACGGAGGGCTCGGACCGGCCGACCATCGAGGCGAAGGGTGTGGCTGCGGACTCCGGCGGCACGTGGTTCGAGACCGACGTTCCGTTCACGGCGAAGACGGGGCCGACGCTGATCACGGTGGATTCGCCGGACGGCCGCTATTCGGTGGAGGGCCCGGTCTTCACCGTCACCGACGATCGCCTGACCCCGGTCCTCGGCCAGCTCAACCCCTCCCTGATCACCGCGGCGGAGAAGAGCGTGGAGGTGAGCAGCCAGGGCAACGGCTTCTACAAGGACCACAGCCTCCTCTTCATCAACGACGTCGAGCATCCCATCGACTGGAGCAAGAGCACCTTCACGCGCCTGGTCTTCACCCTCCCGCCCTCCATGGCGAACACGCCCGGCGACTACCGCGTCGTGGTGCGGACCCCGTCGCCCCAGGGGATGCTCCAGAGCTTCCCGCAGGTCCTGAAGGTGGTACCCCCGCTCAACCTCCTCGAGGCCGAGCTCATCGGCCAGGGCTTCGTACGGCTGCGGTTCGACCAGCCCGTGGCGTCGCCGGAGAAGCGCTACTTCCGCATCGACGGCTTCAATCGACGCCAGAACTACGGTGTGCGGCGGGCTTTCCGTCCGGCCGGCTACATGGATCGGGTGGACCTCGAACTCAATTTCGCGACGGAGCCCGGCAAGACCTACAAGGTCGTCGTCCAGCCGGACTACACCTCGATGGTGGGCGGCGCCATCGTGGAGCGCGAGGCCCAGTTCGAGGGCAAGGAATTTTGAAGCGCGCGGCGGGGGGCGTGGGCTCTCGGTACTCTTGACGGGGCCGGTTCCATCCCCGAACATGTTTCTTCTTCGGAGCCCGGGAGAGAAACATGAGTCGCCTGCGCGCGTTGCTCGTCGTCGTTTGCGCAATCGCCTGGACCACGACCGCCTGCGGTGAGGATCCATCCGGCGGAAACGGGACGGGAACCGGGCACCAGGGGGGGACCGGCGGAGACGAGGCGCCCGGCGGCACCGGAGGCGAGGACGACGGGCTGCCCGCGGTGCAGGACTTCTTCCCTTCCGAGGCCGGTCGCGGTTTCCGCATCCGCGTGCGGGGGCGCAATTTCCACCCGGCGGCGCCGCGCAACAGCGTCCTTTTCTCCCGTGAGGGCGGCAGCGTCCCCAACCTCGAGGCGAAGGGCGTCGCCTCGGGCTCGGACGGAAGCTGGTTCGAGGTGACCGTCCCGAAGGATGCCGTCTCGGGACCCACCCGCATCGTGGTCGACCGCTCGGACGGCATGTACACGCTCGAGGGTCCCGCGTTCACCGTAACGGATGCGACGCTCCCGCCGAGCCTCAGCGCCGTCGAGCCGGAGGCGCTCACCATCGGCAAGTCGATGGAGTTCACCGTCACCGGCAAGGACTTTTACCCGGAGCGGACCATGGTCTTGGTGGGCGGCAAGCCGGCCACCGTGGACTGGTCGCGCTCCAGCGAGACGACCCTCTTGGCCACGGTTCCCGACGCGCTCCAGGGCGAGCCCGGCCAGCACCAGGTGTTCGTGGAGAACCCCCAGCCGGGTGGCGGGAAGGCGGGGCCGAAGACTTTGCGGCTCGTCGAAGGGTTGCGCGTGATCTCCGTGGAGGCGGTGGCCCCGCGGGAGCTCCGCGTCCAGTTCGATCGGGCGGTCATGCGGCAGAGCCTGCCGGGCGCCTTTTCCATCGCCGGCGTCTCGAACGCCGTCCAGGATAGCCAGCGGTCGCAGCAGGAGCCGTCGCTCGTTCGCGTCTTCCTCAACGTCCAGGTCGAGGCCGGGAAGACCTACACCCTCGTCTTCGCCAGCCATCTCAAGTCCATCGAGGGCGGCGCCATCCTGGACGATCGCAAGGAGTTCGAAGGCTTCGATCCGCGGCGGGCCTTGCTCGAGGAGATCGGGGGCTGGGGATGCGGCGCAACCGGATTCGCCGACCCCACGGGCATCTCCGTCTCTACCTCCGCCGACCGCATCTACGTGCTCGAGCGGGAGGGCAACCAGGTGCAGGTCCTCGACCGTGAGGGCAACTTTCTGGGCTTTTTCGGCGACGACGGCGCCTCCTTCGGCTACCACACCGAGGGCGAGGAGCCGAGCTGCGCGGGGGACGCGCCGGGACCGGATGCGCTCGCGGCACCCATCGGCACGCCGCTGCCCGTTTTGGGCGGGGGGCTCGTGGTCGGCGACACCGGGAACCGCCGGCTGGTCCTCTTCGGCCTAGGCGATCCGATCGTCCTCGCCGAGGAGATCGCCGAACCCTCGATCGCCATGGGCATGATCGAGAAGAGCCCGGGCGTCCGCGGCGTGGCGGTGGCCACGGGTGCCGGCAAGATGGACCTCTTCCATCCCGCGGAGGGACACGTCATCGAGAGCGTGGGGCTCGAGCCGGGGACGGGGCGCGGCCAGCTCGACTTCCGCATGGACGAGGGCGGGATCCCGGCCGTCTTCACCCTTGCCGACGACTTCAGCGGGCCGGCCTACCTCATCGTGGAGCCGGGAAACCACCGCATCAGCCGGTGGACGGTCAGCCGGACCACGGGGCGCCTCACCTCGTCCGGCTCGGTCGGGAAAGGCTCCGACAGCTTCCAGACGCGCGACGCGACGGGTGAGCCCGGGACCGATCCGGGCACCTTCACCGGACCGGTGGGCGTCGCCGCGATCGGCTCGACCCTCTACGTGGTCGACGTGGCGGGCGGCGAGGACGGGGGCGGGCGCCTCCAGCAGATCTCCCGATTCGGCCGGGTGAATTGGGTGATGTCGCTCGACTACGAGCCGGGCGGCATCGCGGCGGATCCGCAGCTCGGCCTCGTGTGGATCACGAACCGCACCCGCTCCACGCTCATGAAGTACAAGTTCTGAGCGGGCGCCAGCCTGCGTTCATTCCTTGCGCCGCAGCAGGGCGCCGAAGAAGCCATCGGTGCCGTGGCGGTGCGGAAAGAGGCGCAGATGGGGCTCGGCGCCGAGGCGATCGGCGAGAGGGCCGAGCGTCTCCCGCGGCGGGAGACGCTCGAACGCGGGGTGGTCGCGGAGGAAGGCCTCCACCACCTCTTCGTTTTCCTCCCGCGCGACGCTGCACGTCCCGTAGACGAGCCGACCGCCGGGGCGCACGAGGGCGGCGTAGCGCGCGAGCAGACGCCGCTGCAGCGCGGCGAAGCGCGCGAGCTCCTCCTCGCGAAGGCGGTGCGCCGCGTCGGGGTTGCGCCGCAGCACGCCCAGGCCGCTGCAGGGGGCGTCGACCAGGACCGCATCCGCGCGGCCCCGCCACCGTTGCTCGACCGGGCCGGGGGCGTCCTCCGGCACGACGTGGCTCTCCCAGTTGTGGATGCCGGCACGGCGGGCCCGCGGGCCGAGCTGGGCGAGGCGACGGGCGTCCGCGTCCAGGGCGAGGATGCGGCCGCGGTTCTCCATGGCGGCGGCGAGGGCCAGCGTCTTCCCTCCGGAGCCGGCGCAGGCGTCCACGATCCGGAGGCCGGGGCGGGCGCCGACCAGCGCCGCCAGGATCTGCGAGCCCTCGTCCTGGATCTCGAAGAGCCCCTCGCGAAAGGAGGGGAGGGCGAAGAGGTTTTGGCGCGTTTGCACGCGGAGCCCGAGCGGCGCATGGGGCGTCGGCTCGGTCGACACGCCCTCCTCCTCGAGGCGCGCGCGCAGGCCGTCCCGGTCGATGCGCAGCGCGTTGGCGCGCAGCACCAGGGGAGCGCGCGCGGTGGAGGCCGCCGCGAGGGCCTCGGCTTCCTCGGCGCCCACCTCACGCAGAAAGAGCCGGGCGATCCAGACCGGCAGCGAGTGACGGATGGCGAGCGATTCGGCGGGATCGTCGGGGAGGACCTCCGCGGCGGCGGCCGGGTCGAGGCAGGCCTGCACGCCGGGAAAGAGCGCCGGCGACAGGCCGGCCCGGGCGAGGTCGGCAGCGGTCGCCGTTCCCTTCTCGGACAGCCGCCAGATCTCGTAGTGCAGCGCGCTCCTCGCGGGATCGTCCAGCGCCTCGTAGCACTTGCCCAGGGCGCGCCGCAACAGGGCGTCGTTGCGGAACTCCGCCCGCAGCATGCCGTAGACGGCCTCGCTCACGCGCCGCCGCTCCCTCGACCAGAGGCGGCGCTCACGTCGCAGGATGGCGTCCAGCGTCCGGTCGGCAACTCGACGATCGAAGCGGATCGCGCCGAAGGCTTCGAGCGCGATCGCACGCACGAGATCCTCTCGAATCGGGCGCTCGACGCTGCGGTCGGACGGCAGCGGAGCGGCCCCTCGCTTCCTTGACACCTGGGTGACCCCTCATTATCTAGAACGCGCTTTCGGGCGCGTGCCCAGTCTCCTATAGAGTTGTCCATCGACGCGCAACGGCGACGCCCTTCGCGCATCCCATGCTGCGACTGAGCACGTCGCTCGGTCGTTCCGTATCAGGAGGAAAAACACATGGTTCAGGTTCTGCAGAAGGCTCCGGACTTCCAGGCGAAGGCGGTCGTCGGCAAGGGCGACTTCACCACGGTCTCGCTCTCCGACTACAAGGGCAAGTGGGTGGTCCTCTTCTTCTACCCGCTCGACTTCACCTTCGTCTGCCCGACCGAGATCCAGGAGTTCTCGAACCGCTACGACGAGTTCAAGGCGCTGAACGCGGAGGTCCTGGGCGTCTCGGTCGACTCCGAGCACTCCCACAAGGCCTGGATCAACGATGGGCTGGGCGAGCTGAAGTACCCGCTCCTCGCCGACCTCAAGAAGGAGCTCTCCCGCAAGTACGGCGCGCTCCTCGAGGATCAGGGCTTCGCGACCCGCGCCACCTTCATCATCGATCCGGACGGCATCATCCAGTACGCCAACTACCACAACCCGAACGTCGGCCGTTCCGTGAGCGAGGTGCTGCGCGTGCTGCAGGCCTGCCAGACCGGCGAGCGCTGCCCGGCGGAGTGGAAGCCCGGACAGAAGTTCGTCTGAGCCTCGAACCGGCTCGGTAGCGAAAAGCGGGCGCAGGATGACTTCCTCGCCCGCTTTATTTTTGCCCTCGCGCGGCTTCAGCCCGCGACGATCGCGCGCACCTTGGCGAGCACCTCGTCGGCGTGGCCGGCGACGCGGACTGGCGACCAGACCGCCTCGATCGTCCCGTCCGGCCCCACGAGGAAGGTGGAGCGGATCACGCCCTCGACCTCCTTGCCGTACATCTTCTTGGTTCCGTAGGCGCCGAAGACCCGGGCCACGGCGTTGTCCGCGTCCGAGAGGAGGGGGAAGGGGAGACCGAACTTGGCGCGGAAACGCTCGTGCGAGGCCAGCGAGTCCTTGGACACGCCCCAGATCTCCACCCCGAGCTCTCGGAACGCCTCGTAGCGCTCCGCGAAGTCCTGCGCCTCGCGGGTGCACCCAGGGGTGTTGTCGCGGGGGTAGAAGTAGAGGACGAGGCGCTTGCCCAGGCCGTCCAGCTTCGCCGTCCCCTCCGTGGACGGAAGTTCGAACCGGGGTGCCCGCTCACCAACCGAAATGGCCATTTTCTTCCTCCTCCATCCTTGGTCGCCTCGGGTGGAAATCCGAGAGGTGGAGGGTTATACAGGTGCCGATTCGGCATTTCAGCCCGTATGGAGGAAGCAAGGATGCAGACGGAGAACATTCCCGCCCCGGTGAGCGGATTCACCTTCGGCCCCGACGCCCCGGTCGGCCTGACCGCCACCGCCGTGGAGAAGGTCCGCGAGACGATCGAGGGGCAGAACCTCAATGGCCACCTGCTCCGGATCGCGGTCGTGGGCGGGGGCTGCTCGGGCTACAACTACGACCTCGACCTGGTGCGCGAGCCCAAGGAGACGGACCTCACCTACGAGTGCGGCGGCATCCAGGTGGCCGTGGACCGGCAGAGCATCCCCTTCCTCGACGGCACGGTGATCGACTTCGTCGAGACGCTCCAGGGTGCGGGGTTCAAGTTCAACAACCCGAAGGCCAAGGCCACCTGCGGCTGCGGCAGCTCGTTCTCGGCTTGAGCCGCCTCGTCGTCGCCTGGGCCGCGGTCGGCCCCTTCCAGGAGAATTCCTACGTCGTGGGCGATCCCGCCACCGGGGAGGCCGTCCTGGTCGATCCGGGGGACGAGCCGGCGCGCCTCGAGGCGCTGCTCGCCGGGCACGGGCTCGTGGCGAAGTACGTCGTCAACACCCACGCCCACATCGATCACGCGGGCGCCGTGTACTACTTCCAGGAGCGGCACGGCCTCCCCTTCTACATCCACGCCGGCGAAAAGCAGTGGCTCGACGCGCTGCCGATCCAGGGGCAGATGTTCGGCCTTCCCGCGCCCCCGACGCCGCGCGTGGATCGGTGGATCGAGGACGGCGAGACCTTCGCGGTGGGGAAGAAGCGGTTCCGCGTCATCCACACGCCGGGGCACACGCCGGGTGGCTGTTGCTTTTACTTCGAGGAGGACCGCGTCCTCCTCACCGGCGACACCCTCTTTGCGGGCAGCGTGGGCCGCACGGACTTTCCCGGCGGGTCATGGCCGCAGCTTCGGGATTCGATCGTGAACCGCCTCTTCCCGCTGGGGGACGACGTGGTCTTCTACTCCGGCCACGGCCCGCCCTCCACGCTGGGTGAGGAGCGCCGGAGCAACCCCTTCGTCGGCGAGCACGCCCGCGCCTAGGAGCCGCCGTGCGCTTCCTCGTGGTCGCGGGCGAAGCCTCGGGGGATCGGCACGGCGCGCGGATTCTGCGCGCGATCCGTGCGCTGCGGCCCGACGCGCGCTTCTGGGGCGTCGGCGGCGAGGCGATGGAAGGGGAGGGCCTCGAGAAGCTGCACGACGTCTCCGCGCTCTCGGTGATGGGCTTCGTGGAGGTCGTGCCGCAGCTCGCCCGGATCGTCGGCATCCTCCGCGACCTCGCCCGCTGGGCCGAGCGCGAGCGCCCCGACGCCGCCATTCTCCTCGACGCGCCCGACTTCAACCTCCGCCTCGCGCGCGAACTCGGCCACCTCGGCATTCCCGTCTTCTACGCGATCGCGCCCATGGCCTGGGCGTGGCGGGAGTCGCGCGTGCGCCCCCTGCGCCACGTGGAGGCTCTGCTCTGCATCTATCCCTTCGAGGAGGCGTGGTTCGGTCGGCGGGGCGTGCCCGCGCGCTTCGTCGGCAATCCGCTCCTCGACGACCCCGTCCTCGCGGATCTGCCGCCCAGGGAGGTATGCCGGAGCGCCCTCGGCCTACCCGCGGCGGGGCCCATCCTCGCGCTCCTCCCCGGCTCTCGGCGCGCGGAGATCCGGGGCGTGCTGCCGCCCATGCTCGAGGCGGCGCGGCTCCTCTTTGCGCACGATCCCTCGCTGCACTTCGTGTTGCCCGTGGCCGGCGATCACGTGGCCGGCGAGATCGCTTCGCTCGTGCGCGAGGCGCCCGTCCCCGTCCGCCTTCTCCGGGGCGAGACCACGCGCCTTCTGCGCGCCGCCGACGCGGCGATCGTCTGCTCGGGGACCGCCACGCTGCAGGCGGCCCTCGCGCTCTGCCCGCAGGTCGTCGCGTACCGCGCACACCCGGTTTCCTTCTTCCTGGCCCGGCGTCTCGTCCGCCTCTCGCACGCTTGCATCGTGAACATTCTTTTGGGAAAAACCGCCGTCCCCGAGCTCCTCCAGGAGGCGCTCGTCCCCGAGGCACTCGCGCGCGCCGTCCTGCCCCTGCTCGAAGGGGCGCCCGCCCGCGCGGCGATGCTTCGGGAGTATCGCGTGCTTCGGGACGAGTTGGCGGGACCTGGATTCGGAGAGCGGGCCGCGGCCGAGATCCTCGCCCGCCTGGACGTCTCGGGTCCCGCCAGGAAAGCCACGGTTTCCCATGCTGGTTGAAGCAGCGAGTTTCTTCCTCGTATCGATCTCCGCCTTCTTTTTCGTGGTCGATCCGATCGGCCTGGTGCCGATCTTCCTGGCGCTCACGCGCAGGGACACGCCCGAGAAACGCGAGCGGGCGGCCCGCAAGGCGACGCTCGTCTTCTTTTTCGTCGTCTCCTTCTTCGCCCTGGGCGGCACGGTGGTCTTCGACCTGCTGGGCGTGAGCCTCGCCGCGTTCAAGGTGGCCGGCGGCGTGCTCCTCCTCCTCACCGCGCTCGACATGCTCCGCTCCAAGCAGTCCGACACGCGCACCTCGGACGAGGAGATCGACGCGGCGGCGCGCAAGGAGGACGTGGCCATCGTCCCGCTGGCGATGCCCCTGCTCGCCGGGCCCGGCTCGATCGCCACGGCGGTGGTGCTCACCAGCCGCGCCACCTCCTGGTTCCAGGTCTCGCTGGTGATCGTCGCCGTCGCTTGCGTGGCGCTCGTCACCTACTTCTGTCTGCGCGGCGCGCAGGTGGTGGAGCGGGTCCTCGGCAAGAACGGCATCCCCATCCTCGAGCGCGTCATGGGCCTTCTGCTCGCCGCCATCGCGCTCCAGTTCGTGATCGACGGCCTGGGCGAGGCCATGCCCGGCCTCGTCCACGGAGTGAGCGAATGACGCGACGGTCCACCATGGCCCGCATGCTGCCGTTTCTCCTGGCGCACGGCGGGCTGCTCGCGGGCGGTTTCGCCTGCATGGTGGTCCTGGCGCTGACGACCATGGGCTACGCGTGGGTCGCGGGGCCCTTGCTGCACTTTCTCACCAGCGGTGAGACGGAGGGACTGGCCGTCGTCCTCCGCCTCTTCGTGGAGGATCCGCACGCGCTCGATCGCGGCCGGCTCCTCCTCTACGTTCCGCTCCTCCTCCTCGGTATCGGCCTGCTCAAGGGCGCCGCCTACCTCGGCCACTTCTACTGGATGGGACTTCTGGCCCAGAAGGTGGTGGTGGACCTGCGCATCGCGCTCTTCCGCCGCCTCCTCGGCCTGACGCCCGCCGAGCTCGCCACCCGGCGCTCCGGCGATCTCCTCTCCCGCTTCGGCCCCGATCTCATGGCGGTCGAGACGGCCCTGCACATCGCGCTCCCCACCTACCTCCGCGATGCGCTCCAGGTGGCGGTCCTCCTCGCTCTCTGCGTCCATCTCGATCCCAAGCTCTCCCTGATCGCCTTCGGCATCCTCCCCGCCGCCGTCGTTCCCTTGGTCCGTCTCGCGCGGCGCCTGCGCAAGGTCTCGCGCCAGGGGCAGCGCCGCGTGGGCAAGCTCTCCTCACTCGTCCACGAGGCGGTGGCCGGCATCCGCGTGGTGCAGGCCTACGGCATGGAGGATCACCTCTCGGCGCGCTTCGCCGAGGAGAACGCGCGTTGGGTGCGCCTGCAGAAGCGGAGCCTGGCGGCGCGCGGCATCGCCAGCCCGGCGATGGAACTCCTGACCATGGTGGGCGCGGCCCTCGCCCTGGCCTTCGCGGTGCGGGCGCTCCACAGCGGCAGCCTGCTCGGCGCCGAGGTGCTCTCCTTCCTCGCCGCGGTCGCCTTGCTCTTCCAGCCCGCCAAGAACCTCGGCAAGGTGGGGGGGATCTACCTCCAGGGGCTGGCGGGCGCCGACCGCATCTTCGAGGCGCTGGACCAAAGCCCCGCGCCGCGGGAGGGCGGGATCGAGCTCGCTTTGCTGCGGGAGGCCATCGTCCTCGAGAACGTGCGCGTGCGGCACGGCGACCGCGTGGCCCTCGACGGCATCGACCTCGTCATCCGGCGCGGCGAATTCCTCGCCCTCGTCGGGCCGTCCGGCGGCGGCAAGAGCACGCTCCTGGAGCTTCTCGGTCGCTTCCTCGATCCCACCGAGGGGCGGGTGCTCTTCGACGGCGTCGATCTGCGCGACGCGGATCTGGGATCTTTGCGCCGGCAGATCGCCTACGTGCCCCAGGAGCCCCACCTCTTCGACGAGTCGGTGCGCGACAACGTGCGCGAGGGCGCCGACGCCGACGACGCGGCGGTCTGGGCGGCGCTCGAGGCGGCGGGCGCGGCCGCCTTCGTGCGCGCGCTGCCGGGCGGCCTCGACTTTCGGGTGGGGGAGGGCGGCGAGCGCCTCTCGGGTGGACAGCGGCAGCGGATCGCCATCGCCCGCGCCATCCTGCGCGACGCCCCCATCCTCCTGCTCGACGAGGCCACGAGCGGCCTGGACGTGGAGACGGAGCAGGAGGTGCAGGCCGCCCTCGAGCTCCTCGCCGCCGGCCGGACCGTGGTGATGGTCGCCCACCGCCTCGGCACCGTGCGCGGCGCCGACCGCATCTGCGTGATCGCGGGAGGCCGGATCGTGGAGGAGGGCACGCACGACGAGCTCTGGGCGGCGGGCGGCACCTATCGCCGCTTGGTGGAGCTGCAGGACCACGCGATGGGGGAGGTGGCGTGAGGCCCGGCCGCGCATTCGCGATCGCGGCCGGCGCCGCCGTCGCCCTGTTCGCTGCCCTCGCCCTCGCGGTGCGCCTCGCCCCCTTCCCCGCGGTGGACGCGGCCCCGGGCGACGCAGCCGTTCTCGGCTTCTTCCACGTGCACACGACGGCCTCCCACGACGGGCACGGGAGCGTGGAGGACGCCGTGCGCGCCGCGCGCGCCCTCGGCGGCGCCTTCGTCGTGATCACCGAGCACAACCGCATCGCCTCGCCCGCGCCGCAGCGGATCGAGGGCGTCCTCGTCGTTTCCGGGGTCGAGATCTCGGCCGAGGCGGGGCACGTCATCGCCCTCGGCATCGACCGGGTTCCCGAAGAGCGGGGCGCCGGCGTGCTGGAGGCGATCGCCGCCGCGGGCGGGATGGCCGTCCTCGCCCACCCGGTGAACCTCCGCCGCCCCTGGGCCGATCCGTCGACCGAGGGGTTCGTCGGCTTCGAGGCGCTCTCGCTGGATTCCGCCTTCCGCGAGGCCACGTTGGCGCACCGCGGTCGCCTCTTCTGGCCGCTCGTCGCCCTCGCCGGGGATCGCCGCAAGCTCGGGGCGCTGCTCGTGCACCGCCCCGACGAGGCGCTCGCGCGCTACGACGCCATCGCCGACGCGCGGCCGCTCACGATGCTCTGCGGCGTGGATGCGCACGGGCTGCCTCCGTACCTCACCTCCTTCGCGGCGCTCGGGCTCTCGCTTTGGCTGCCCGACGCGGCGCGCGCTTCCTGGGGGCGCGACGCCGAGGCCGATGCCGCGGCCATGCTCGCGGCGATCCGCGAGGGCCGGACCTTCTGCTCGGTGCCGGCGCTCGGGGACGCCAGCTCCTTCCTCTTCGGCGTGGAGGGTGGCGAGGTGGTGGCTCGGATCGCCGCGCCGGAGGCGACCCTCGTCCTCTTCCACGGCGGCCGGGAGGTGGCGCGGGGCGGGGGAGGGCGGCTCGCCGCCCCCGCGGCGCCGGGGGCCTGGCGGGCCGAGGTCCTCCTGCGTCCGGGATTCCCCTGGGGGGGCGAGCGGCTCTGGATCGCCTCGTCCACGCTGCGATTGACGCAGCGTCCCGAGGGGTCGTAAACCCGGCCCGTGCGTCGGCTGTACCTCATCCTCGGCCACGTGGCCTTCGCGCTGCTCTGGCCCTTCCTGCTTTTGCACCGCAAGACGCGGAAGGGGCAGCTGCGCCGCTTCGGCTTCTATCCGAAGGACTTCCTCCCGCCGAAGCGCGGGCCGCGGATCTGGCTGCACGGCGCCTCGGCCGGGGATCTCCTCGCCCTCCGCCCCATCGCCCAGGAGTGGAAGCGGCGCTTCCCGGACGCCACGCTGGTGATGAGCGCCCTCACCGACACCGGCTACGCCATCGCCAGCCGCATGGGCGATCTGGTCGAGGCCGTCACCTACCAGCCCTGGGATCTCCCGGGTCCCACGCGGCGCGCGATGCGCGCCATCGATCCGGACATCCTGGTCCTCGAATACACCGAGATCTGGCCGCGCCTGATCGCGGCGGCGAAAGAGCAGGGCGTGCGCGTGGTCCTCACCAACGGACGCTTCGACCAGGCGAAGATGGCCCACTACCGCACGCTCTTCCGCCTGATCGGCAACCCGCTCACCGAGATCGATCTGCTCTTGATGCGCGAGGAGGAGGAGGCCGAGCGCGCCCTGGAACTCGGCGCGCCGCCGGGACGCATCCGCGTCACCGGCAACAGCAAGTTCGACGCCCTCGTCCCCTCCGACGAGGTGGAGATCCCCGGCCTGGCCGAGGCCCTCGGCCCCGGGCCGATCTTCTTCGCGGGCTCCACGCACGAGGGCGAGGAGAGCCTCTTGCTCGACGTCTTCCTGCGTTTGCGCCAGGCGCATCCGTCGCTGCGGCTGGTGCTCGCCCCGCGCTACGTCGATCGGGCGCCCCGCATCGCGCATCTGGTCCAGGCGCGCGGGCTGCGCGTGGCCTTCCGCTCGCGCGGCGGAGGGGACGCAGACGTGGTCATCCTCGACACCATGGGTGAGCTCTATCCAGCCTACCGCTCGGCCACCCTCGTCTTCGTGGGAGGCTCGTTCACGCGCCGTGGCGGGCAGAACATCCTCGAGCCCGCCGCGCGCGGAAAGCCCGTCCTCTTCGGCCCGAACATGCAGAACTTCCGCGACAGCGTGCAGGTCCTCCTCGGGCGGGGCGGGATCCAGGTGCGCGATCCCGAGCACCTGACGCGCACGGCGCTCGACCTCCTCGACCGCCCCGACCGCCTCGCCGAGCTCGGCGCCATGGCGCGGAGCGCCGTGCTCGCGGTGGGCGGGGCGTCCGCCCGCAACGTCGAGGAGATGATCCGGCTCCTCGACCTCCCCGAGCCGTCAGCGCGCGACGAGGAGGTGGCGTGATGCGCGTCCTCGTGGTCCGCACCTCCGCCCTGGGCGACGTCGTCCTCACCACGCCCTTCCTCCGCGACCTCGCCAACCACGTCGGCGGCCCGGTGGAGGTGCTGACGAGCCCGCCCTACGCCATCCTCCTCGACGGCTTGCCCTTCGTCTCCCGCGTCTGGAGCTTCGATCCCGAGCGGGGGATCGGTGTGATGGCGCGCGCGCTCGCCGAGGCCGGCCCCTTCGACCTCGCCGTCGACCTGCAGAACAAGGCCCGCACGTTGGCGCTCCTTTTGCGCCTGCCGGCGAAGGAGCGGCGGCGGCTGGTCAAGCGCAAGGGGCTCGGTGGCGCCATCGGCTCGCTCTTCGGCGGCGGCCCGGTGCTCCACGAGGCGCCCGCCGCCGCCCTCTACTACGAGACGCTGGCCGACCGGGGCGTCTCGCCGAGCTCGCTGAGGCCCCAAGTGGCGGTGCATCCCGACGCCCGCGCCGCGGCGGAGAAGGTGCTCGCCCGCGCCCGCGGCGCGCCGATCGTCGGCCTGGCGCCGGGCGCGCGCTGGCCGATGAAGAAGTGGACGCCCGAGGGCTTCGCGCAGGTGGGCGCGGCGCTGCAGGCCGAGGGCGCGGAGATCCTCTTGGTGGGCGGACCGCACGATCGCGCGGAGATCGACCGCATCCTCGGCATGCTGCCACGCCCCGCGCTCGGCGAGACCACCGCCCTGGGCCTGGCCGACCTCGCCGCTTTCCTCGCCGGCATCGACCTCCTCGTCAGCGTCGACTCCGGCCCGGCGCACCTCGCGCAGGCGGTGGGCACGCCGGTCGTCTCGCTCTTCGGCCCGACGTCCTACCGGCGCTGGGGACCCGCGGAGGGGATGGGCGGCGTCGTCGCCCTCCCGATGGCGTGCTCGCCCTGCACGAACTACGGCAAGGGGAGCTGCGCCTTCGGCGATCGCGCCTGCATGGAGGCCCTTCCCCCCGACACGGTGGTCGAGGTCGCGGCGGCCGCCCTCCGCGCAGGCCGCGCCGAAGGCGGACGGGCCGCGGCCGAGGAGGCGGCCCGCCACCTCCTGGATCTCGCCGAGGTGGTCGCGCGGATGGAGAGGCCCTGGAAGATGGGGCGGGGGGCATGACGCCCGCCTTCTTCCACCGCGAGCGAGAGGGGTTCGCGCTCCGCGTCCTCCTCTCGCCGCTCGATCTTTTCGCCCTGATCTACCGTTTCGCCGTCCACCTCCGAGCGGGCCTGTACCGCGCGGGGCTGTTGGCGCGCACGCGGGTCGACGCGCCCGTCGTCTCGGTGGGCAATCTCGTGGTCGGCGGCGCCGGGAAGACGCCCGTCGTTCTCTTCCTCGCCGAGCGCCTCCTCGCGCGCGGCCGGCGCGTCGCCGTCCTCTCGCGCGGGTACGGCCGGCGCGACCGCGCAGAGCGCCGCGTGGAGCGCGATTCCACGGCCGAGCAGGTCGGGGACGAGCCGCTCCTCATCGCGCGGCGCTGCCCCGGGGCGAAGGTCTACGTGGGGCCGCGCCGCGATCGCCTCGCGCGGCGCGCGATCGCCGAGGGGGCCGACGTGCTGCTTTTGGACGATGGATTTCAATATCTCGCCCTCGAACGCGACCTGGACGTGGTCGTGATCGACGGCGCCTCACCCCTCGGCAACGGCCGCCTGCTGCCGCGGGGGCCGCTGCGGGAACCGCCCTCCGCGCTCGCCCGCGCCGACCTCGGCTGGATCTCCAAGGTAGATGAGGGCGAAGCGGAGCGGGTCGAGCGGGCGGATCGCCTCGTGCGCGCGCAGACCGGCCACGGCCCCGTCCGATCCCGTTACCGCATCGTCGGCGTCGTGCGCGGCGACCTCGCCACGCCCGTTCCGCCCGCCGTGTGGGAGCGGGCGCCGGTCTACCTCTTCGCCGGCTTGGCCCGCCCGGATTCCTTCCGCCGGACCGTGGAGCGGCTCGGGATGCGCGTGGTCGGGATGGCGACCTTCGCCGACCACGCCTTCTTCGGACGGCGCGACATCGAAAAGCTCTTCGCGCAGGCCGCGCGCGCCGGGGCGCACCACCTGGTCTGCACGGAAAAGGACGCCGTGCGCCTTCCGGCGGAGGTGGCCGCCGACTCGCGCTTCCTCGCCGTGCGCATCGAGGTGGAGATCGTCGAGGGAGCCGAGAGGCTGGAGGCGGCGCTCGACGATCTCCTGACGCGGGGGAGGGCGGCATGATCTGGATTGCCGTCGCCGTCGCCCTGGCCGCGACGGCGCTCAGCGGCGGCCGGCCGATCGCCTTCGCCGCGTGGCTGCTTCCGATGCCCGTGGCGCTCTTCCTCGGCGCGCGGCTGGGCGATCTGCTGCGCCTCGTCGGCGTGCGCAAGCGCATCGCCCGGCAGAACCTCGCGCAGGCCTTCCCGGACAAGAGCGACGCGGAGCGCGAGGCGATCCTCCGCGCCTTCTACCGCCACCTCGGCACGCTGATCGTGGAGTTCCTCCGGGCGCCCTATCTCTCCGAACGAGCGATCCGCGAACTCGTGGAGGTGGACTGGGAGAGCTACCGCCGCTTCGAGGCGGAGCGGGCCGCGCGCGGCGGGGCGATCGTCGCCACCGCCCACTTCGGCAACTTCGAGCTCCTCGGCTCGTTTTTCGCCCGCATCGGCTTGCCGCTCACCGCCATCACGAAGGCGCTGCCGAAGAACGTCTTCAACCGCTTCTGGCTCGATCAGCGGCGGCGCGCCGGGCTGCGCGAGGTCCCCGATTCCGGCTCGCTCCGGGCCATCCTCGAGGTGCTGCGGCGCGGCGAGACGCTGGCGGTGATGATCGACCAGAACATGATCCCGCGCCGCGCGGTCTTCGCCCCCTTCTTCGGCAGGCTCGCGGCCACCACGCCGGCGCCCGCGGTGCTCGCCGAACGCACCGGCGTCCCCGTCTATCTCGTCGTCCTCCACCGGCTCCCGCGCGGCCGCCACCGCGTGCGCATCGAGGGCCCCATCCCCTTCGCGCGCAGCGGCGATCCCGCTGCCGACCGCCTCGCCTTCACCGCGCGCCTCAACCAGGCGCTCGAAGCGCAAATCCGCGAGGCGCCGCACCTCTGGTACTGGATCCACCGGCGCTGGAAGACCCGCCCGCCCGAGGAGGCGGAGGATGCGGCCGGCCTTGCCCCGGCCGGGGGCTCGTGAGATGAGGAGGCCCATGCAACGTCCGGCGCACGACGGTGAGCTCGCCTCCATCGTCCGGGACCTCGGGAAGGCGCGCGTGGCCGTCCTCGGCGACCTCGTGGTCGACGAGTACGTCTACGGCCAGACCGAGCGCATCTCGCGCGAGGCGCCCGTCCTCATCGTTCGGCAGGAGTACACCGAGCGAAAGCCGGGGGGCGCGGCGAACGCCGCCGCCAACCTGGCCGATCTGGGGGCGCGCACCATCGCCCTCGGCGCGATCGGCGACGACGAGGCCGGGCGCGGCCTGCACGCCCTCCTCGAGGCGGCGCGGATCGAGCCGCGCCTGGCCGTCGCTCCGGGGCCCACCGAGACCAAGACCCGCATTCTCGCCGGCGGCATCAACACCACCCGGCAGCAGATGCTGCGCGTCGATCGCTGCCGCGAGGGCGCGCTGCCCGAGCGATCGCAGGACGAGATCATCGAGAAGCTGCGCGAGGCCGCGCGCGAGGTGGACGTGCTCGTCGTCTCCGACTACGGCGGCGGCGTGCTCGCGCCCCGCGTGATCGCGGAGGTCAAGCGCCTCGGCGCCGAGGGGCTGCGGGTGCTCGTGGACAGCCGCTACGACCTCGGCGCCTACGCGGGCCTCTACCTGGTCAAGCCCAACGAGCCCGAGCTCGGGCAGGCCACCGGCCTGCCGGTCGGCACCGAGGAGAGCACGCTCCGCGCCGCGCTCGCCCTGCGCGAGCGCTTGCGGTGCCACGCCGTCCTGGTCACCCGCGGTCGCAGCGGGATGATCCTCGTGCGCGAAGGCGAGGAGCCGCTGCCCATCCCGGTGCACGGCCAGGAGGAGGCGGTGGACGTCACCGGCGCGGGCGATACCGTAATCGCCACCCTGGCGGCGGCCCTGGGCGCCGGCGCCGAACTCGCCGACGCGGCGCGGCTGGCCAACGTGGCCGGCGGCATCGTGGTGCGCAAGCCCGGCACGGCCACGGTGCGCGCGGCGGAATTGCTGGAGGAACTCGCATGAGCCACCGCGCTCTCTCCGCCCGGAAGATCGCGCCGCTCTCGGTGGTGGCGGAGCAGGTCGCGGAGCATCGCCGCCGGGGGCGGACCGTCGCCCTCGCCAACGGCGTCTTCGACCTCCTCCACGTGGGACACGTCCGCTACCTGGAAGGCGCCAAGGCGTTGGCCGACGTCCTCGTGGTGGCGGTCAACAGCGACGCCTCCACTCGCGCCAACAAGGGCGAGGGCCGCCCCGTGATCCCCGAGGACGAGCGGGCCGAGCTCGTGGCCGCTCTCGGCTGCGTCGACCACGTGCTCGTCTTCGACGAGCCCACCGTGGTGGGCGTGATCCGCGCGCTGCGCCCCGACGTGCACGTCAAGGGCACCGACTACACCCCCGAATCCATTCCCGAGCGCGAGGAAGTGCTGGCTTACGGCGGCCGCGTGGCCATCGCCGGCGATCCGAAGGACCACTCCACCACCGCTTTGCTGGAGAAGATCACGCCATGAGCGAGCGGGCGGGCGAGGCGCGCAGGCTGAAGATCCTGCTGCTGTGCTCGACGCCGGAGTACACGGGCCCGGCGGAACTCATGCTCGACGACGCCGTCGCGCTCCGCGAGGCCGGCCACGAAGTCGCCGTGGCCTTCGACACCCGCCGCCCGGGAAGCCTGAGGGAGCGCGTGGAGGCCCTCGGCCTGCCCATCGAGGAGGGGCTCGACCTCTGCCGCAAATTCGATCCTCGCAAGGTGATCGCCGACATCGCCCACCTCCGGCGTCGCCTCGAGGCGGGGGCCTACGACCTCCTCCACAGCCGCTTCTCCAACGACCACCACGTTTGTCTGCTCGCGGCACGCGGCCCTCTGCGCGAGCGCGTGCGCATCGTCCGCTCCACCGAGCTGCTCGCGAACGTGGCCAAGGGGACGAGCCGATCGATCCCCTACGTCCGCACGGACGCCTTCGTCGTCCCCTCGGAGGAGCACCGGCGCGGGCTCGAGCACGACCACGCCATCGATCCGGCGCGCATCTTCCTCCTGCGCGGCCGGGTGGACGCCGAGCGCTTCGCGCCCGGCCCCTCGGGCCTGCGGCGCGAGCTCGGGATCCCCGCGGACGCACCGGTGCTGGGCGTGGTCTCCCGCATCAAGCCCGACCGGAGGCACGACCACCTCGTTCGCACCTTCGCCCGCGTGCTCCGCGTGCTGCCCACCGCCCACCTCGTGCTGGTGGGGCGGGGTGAGGGGATCCCGGCCGTGCGCGAGACGGTACGCGCCGAGGGCATCGAGGCGCGCGTCCACTTCGCCGGCTACCGCCAGGGCGATGCGCTGGTGGACGCCTACCGGGCCTTCGACGCCAAGGCCTGGATCGCCCCCGGCAACGACGGCACCTGCCGCGCGGTGCTCGAGGCCATGGCCTGCGGCGTCGCCGTCCTCGGCGCCCGCTTCGGCGCGGTCGCCGAAGCGGTGGTCAACCGCGAGACCGGCCGGCTCTGCGATCCCGACGAAAACGGCGGCGAGGCCCTCGCCGAGGCCATCCACTGGCTGCTCTCCGATCGGCGTCGCGCCCGCGCCCTCGGCCAGGCGGGACGGCAGCGGGTCCTCGCGCACTACACGCCCGCGCAGCGGCGGGAGAGTCTGCTGCAGATGTACCGAGAGATCGCGGCGCTTCCGCCGGCGCGCGGCTGAGGTCGACGAGATGCAGGTGAAGCCCCCACCGGAGACGATCCGCATCTTCGCCGCC
>DATGOH010000069.1:0-3344 GCA_035306165.1 Ferdinandcohnia sp. | reverse complement strand
AGAAGGGGAGGAAGTCGGCGGGCCCCGGGGGCGGCTTCCGCTCCGCCTCGGGCGGCAGGCTCTCGGCGGCGGCCGCCCGCGCGCCTCGGCCGCGGCTCCGGCCGCCCGCCGGCTCCGCCTCCGCCTCCGGCCGAGCGACTTGGGGCTCGGCCTCGGGCGCGGCTGGCGCGGGCGACGGTTCGAGCCAGGGCAGCGCGACCCCGGCCTCCTGCGCCCGCCTCGTCCACAGATCCACGCGATCCTGGGCCTGGCCCGTCCCCTTCGACCAGATGCGGAAGACCAGGAGGGCGTCGGGGAAGTGATCCTGGCGGACGAGCCGCATGGGCGATCCCCTCCGGCGCCGCCGGCCCACCATGGCCTTGTGGGCGGCGAGGAGGCGGCGGCAGCGCTCGCCGATCCGCCGCGGTAGCCGCGCCGAACGCGAGAGCTCGCGGAGGAACTCCTCGACGGTGGCGGCGGCGGCCGAGACCGCCCAGGGGACCGCGGGGACCTCGGTCTCTTCCCCGACCTCTTCCTCGTCGCCGCCCGCTTCCTCCGCCTCTGCGGTCTCCTCTTCTTCGTCCTTCTCCTCGCCCTCTTCCCTTTCCTCGGCGTCGGCTTCCGCCTCGCCTTCGGCGGCCGCCTGGCGCCGCTCCTCCTGCCGGCGCCGTTCCTCCTCCACCGCGAGCGTGGTGAGGAGCACGGCGAGCAAGGCCGAGTCGTCGGGGAGGTGACCGCCGCGGATCACGCCATCGAGCTCGTCGAGGGAGGCGAAGAAGGCGGCGCGATCCGCCTCGCTCGCCGCGCGCAGGTGCCGGGCGAGCGGCGGCAGGAGGATGTCGAGCGCCTCCAGCCGCCACAGCAGCTCGAAGCAGGTGCGCGCGTGGCCGGAGCGCAGGAGGCGGAAGATCTCCTCGAGCACGCGGGCGGGGGCGCAGCGCGCGATCTCCGCCTTGTGCCGCACCAGGGCCTCCCACGTCTTCTCTTCGATCTCGAAGCCCAGCTTGGCGGCGAAGCGGACGGCGCGGAGCAGCCGGACGGGATCCTCCTGGATGCGCACGTCCGGGTCGCCGATGGTGCGCAGAAGGCGCCGCTCCAGGTCGGCGCGGCCGCCCACGTAGTCGAGCACCTTGCCCAGGACGACGTCGTAAAACAGCCCGTTGACCGTGAAGTCGCGCCGCCGCGCGTCCTCCTCCACCGTGCCGAAGGCGTTGTCGCGGGTGATGAGGAGATCCTCGCTCTCGGATTCGCCGTTCGGGTTGGTGCGGAAGGTGGCGGTCTCGATCACCTTGCCCCCGGGGAAGTAGACGTGCGCCAGCCGGAAGCGCCGACCGATGAGCCGACAGTTGCGAAAGATGGCGCGGATCTCGCCCGGGTGGGCGCTCGTCGCCACGTCGAAATCCTTGGGCTGGCGGCCGAGGAGCAGGTCGCGGACGCATCCGCCCACGAGGTAGGCCTGGTGGCCGAAGCTCCGGAGGCGATGGATCACGCCGAGGGCGTCCGGGTCGAGGCGCTCGACCGGGATGTCCGGGGCGATGTTTTCGTACGTGGAAGCGGGGAAGGGGAGGCGTTCACGCCCGCCCCTCGAAGCTCCCCTGCGCGGTGAGCTGGTTTCGCGGGCCATGTGTCGCGGCGCAGCCTAGAGCGTGGCGGCTCGGGGGTCAATGGGCGCCGGCCGGTGGCCCGCCGGCCGACGCCGGATGCCGTGGTCAGTAGCCGCGCGAGGGCTCGCCTTCCCGCCGGCGCTCCTTTTTCGAGGCCTTGCTCTCCTTGGCCTCGACCGAGACCGCGATGGGCTTGTCCTGCGCCAGGTTGAACTGCGTGCGGACCTCGTCGCCCGGCTGGATCTGCGACAGGCTCGACTCCTCGCCGTTCACCTTCACCTCGGTGTCGGCGGCGATTTGCAGCTCGACCGGCGGCAGGCCCTCACGCTGGACCGTGATCTGCCTCTCCATCGGGTCGACGGAGGAGACCGTGCCCTCGATGTCGAAGTTTTTCTTGTCCTTGAACATCTGGGCGCTCACCTGGGTTTCGTGCATCCCGGGTTGCTCCATCCCCGGCTGTTGCCTCTCCTCGTCGCCCGGATGGCCCTGGGCCCAGGCGAGCCCCGGAAGCGCCAGCATCCCTGCCATCGCGAAGAGCATCCTTGCCTTCATTCCCTTCCTCCTTGGTGCGGCACCGCCGCCGCAGAAACGATCCGCAGGGGAGGCCGGATCGGGAAGCCCCAGGCGGTGCCGCGGGCGCCCGCCCGCTCGGCCGTCCAGGCGAGACTCCAAATGAAAAAGCGGCTTCCCACGCGGGAAGCCGCCGTCGCGCCGACCTGGCGGTGGGTCGTCAGCGCGGGTTGATCTTCGCGAAGCGCTCGTTGATCACCTTCCAGTTGAGCGACTCGAGCACCTTGGCGATGTAGTCCGGCTTCCGGGTGCCGTAGTCGATCATGTAGGCGTGCTCCCAGGCGTCGATGGCGGCGAGCACGCTCATGTTCGGCCACAGGCCGACGTGGTGCTCGGACTGGACGAGGACGTTTTGCACCTTCTTGAAGTTCCAGTCGTAGACCAGAAGCGTCCAGCCGTGGGCGGAGCCGAGGCAGGCGCGGGTATCCGCCACCCACGCGTCGAACGAACCGAAGCTCTCTTCGATCGCCTTCTTCAGGTCGGCGGATGCCTCGCCGTCACGGCCCAGGTTTTCGAAGAAGAGCTCGTGCAGGACGGTGCCGTTGTAGGCCACCGGCTCGCGGCGGCGCAGCTCGGAGTACTCGCTGAACGAGTAGTTCGCCGTGGAGCGATCGGCCGAAGACAGCCTCTCCCGGATCTCGTTGAGCTTGTTCACGTAGCCCTGGTACAGGCCGAAGTGCGCCTTGAGCTGCGCTTCCGAGAAGGCCTCGACCTTGCCGATCAGGTAGCTGAAATCCTTTGCCTCGATCTTCGACATGACGCTCCTCCGGTTGGGTGCGTATCGGAAACGGATGCGTGCGCCCACCGCACGGCCCCGTCGATAGCTAACCGCCGGCCCCGATCTCGTCAAGGAAGGGCGGGAGGGCTGTCGGCTTTCGTACGGCGGAGCGCCGGCCTCGAAAATATGCTAGAGCGAGCCCGCGTTCGCGCATGACCCAAGGATGACGGAAGATGGCACGCAAGATCACGTACATTCCCGGTGATGGAATCGGCCCCGAGGTCGTCGAGGCCACGCTGCGGGTGCTAGAGGCCGCCGGCGCCGATGTGGAGTGGGAGCGGGCGGAAGCCGGTGCCGAGGTGGAAGCTCGCACGGGCACCAACCTCCCCGCCGCCACCCTCGAGCAGATCACGCGCAGCGGCGTGGCGATCAAGGGACCCACAACGACCATGGTCGGCACCGGGTCGCGCAGC
>DATGOH010000068.1:0-6580 GCA_035306165.1 Ferdinandcohnia sp. | reverse complement strand
CGAGAAGGTGCCCACGGTCAGGGTCCAGATGGGGAAGACCGAGAGCAGGTAGACGGACCAGACGGGAAGGCGGAGATCGCGCATTCATCCCTCCGAAGCGGTCGTGCCGAGCACGGCGGTGCGGTAGCTCTCGCCCTCGAGGAGCTGCGCCGCGGCCGCATCGCCTGCCTCGATCACCCAGCTCACCCCCAGGCCGAGCGCGACGACCAGCAGGGCGAGCGCGAAGGCGACCGCGAGCTTGCCGCGCGACGGCGCCGCGAGGTCGTCCCGGGGCGCGCCCCCGGCGATGCGCAGCCAGATGCGGCCCGCGGCGGCGAGAATGGTGAGTGAGGCGAGGACGAGCGCGGCGAGCGCGACGTAGGCGCGCTCCTGCGCGAGGGCTAAGAAGACCGCGAGCTTGCCGGTGAAGCCGGCGAAGGGGGGAAGGCCGGCGAGCGAGAAGAGCGCCACGAAGGCCACCATGGACAGGAGTGGAGCGCGCGCGGCGAGTCCACCCATGCGGTCCCAGCGGCGCGTGCCGAAGACGCGGTCGGCAATGCCCGCGGTCAGAAAGAGCGTTCCCTTGGTCACCGCGTGCACGAGCGCGTAGACCACCACCCCGCGTACGCCCGCCAGCGTACCGAGCGCTCCGCTCGCGACCACGTAGCCCATCTGCGATGCGGTGGAGTAGGCGAGGAAACGCTTGAGCTCCTTTTGCGCGAAGGCCACCCACGCGGCCCCCAGCGCGGTGAGGGCACCCACGGCGAGGAGGACGCCGCGCAGCTCCCCGTGCAACCACAACCCCTGCGAGAGGAGCACGCGAAACAGCCCATACGCACCCACCTTCACCACCGCGCCCGAGAGGAGCACCGAGACGCCCGTGGGTGCGATCGAGTGGGCATCGGGAAGCCAGAAGTGCAGGGGGAAGAGCGCCGCTTTGAGGGCGAGCGCGACGAGGACGAGGACGGTGGCGAAGAGGTAGAGCGGTGGCGCGGCCGGATCCAGCGAGGCCTCGTGCAGCGCTGCGAGGGTGAGCGTCCCCGTCTGCGCGTAGATCGATCCCACGCCCATGAGCATGAGCACCGAGGCGATGAGCGAGAGCGTGGCGTACTTGAGCGCCGCCTCCGCGTGCCGCCCGGTGCCGCGGTAGGCGACGAGCCCGTAGGAGGCGATGCCGAGCAGCTCGAAGCAGACGTAGAGGTTGAAAAGGTCGCCGGTGAAGACCGCGCCGTACATGCCCGCCTGCAAGAGGAAATGGAGCGCGATCACGCGGTGATGCCCCCGCGGTTCGTCTTCGAGCAGGGCGTAGGCGAGCGCCGCGGAGCCGAGCACGACGACGAGCGCGCCGAAGAGGGCGGAGAAGCGATCGGCGGCGTAGACGATGCCGAGCGGCGGTGCCCATCCTCCCGCGCGGTGCACCAAAACCTCGCCGGAGAACGTGCGGACGAGGATCGCGGCGAGGACGGCAACGAGCGCGAGCTGGGGAAGCGGACCCCAGATCCGCAACGCGACGATGCGGCGCCCCGCCACCAGGGCACCGCCCGCGCCCACGAGCCCGAGCACGAAGGGGAGGATGGGAAGCACCGAGGGCATCAGTTCCGCAGGCGCGAGATCTCGTCCAGGTCGGCGGTCTCGAGACGCCGCTCCGCGGTGAGCACGAGCGCGATGAGCAGGGCCGTGACCCCGAAGCCGATGGCGATCGCCGTGAGGATGAGGACCTGGGGGAGAGGGTCCGTGCCCGTGGCCGCGTTGTGGACGTAGGGAGCGCTGTGTCCGAAGAAGGCGCTGCACTGCAGGACGAAGAGATTCGCGGCGCCGAGGAGGAGCGAGAAGCCGAGCACGAGGCGGATCGCGTCGCGCTGGAGCACGTTGTAGATCCCGACCGCCACCAGCACGGAGACGGCACCGCACAGCAGGACGCTCACGGCACCTCCTCGTCGGCTTCGAGGCCGATGCTGCGGAAGAGGTCGAGCGTTCCCCCCGCCAGGACGAGGAAGATCCCCAGCTCGAAGACGAGGGTGGTGGAGAGGTGGAATCCCCAGGGATCGATCCCGAAGGTGCGCAGGACGTTCTGGCCGAACGGCAACGGCAGGACGGCGAGACCGATGCAGATCGACAGCCCCCACACGAGGCCGAAGCGCACGAGGCGGGGCATGCCGGGATCCACCGCGGGCACGCCGAGGCCGACGTAGAGCAGGACGATCGACAGGCCGAGGAGCAGCCCCGCCGAGAAGCCGTCGCCGGGGGAGAGCTCCGCGTTGACCAGGTGGGCGGCCGAGAAGATCACGAGCGCGGGAAAGACGAGGCGCGAGGCGATCTGGAAGATCCCGCTCGGGGGCGACGGGCGCGGTGGGGCCGTGGGAGGCATGGGCTCAGGACTCCTTCGATCGCGTCTCGCTCCGCCTCGCCGTGCCCCGGGGCGGGACCTCGCGCAGACGGCCGATGAGGAGCACGACGCCGAGCACGGCCGTGGCGAACACGGAGATCTCCCCCAAGGTATCCATCGCCCGAAAATCGGCGAGGATGGTCTTGACCACCGAGGCCGCGCCCGTTTCCTCCGTCAGGGGATAGAAGGCCTTGCCCAGCGTGGGGTCCGACACCACGCGCATCGAGGCGAAGAGCGCGACCCCGAGCGAGGTGCCCAGCAGGGCCGAGGCGATCGCGGTGCCGGCGCGCGCCGCCCGGGAGCGGCGCGCCTCGGGGCGAAGCACGCGCTCGCGCAGCGCGGGAGGGATGCGGCTGAGCGCGGCGAGGAGGAGAAGGGCGGTCGCCGTCTCCACCACCATCTGCACGAACGCGATGTCCGGCGCGCGCAAGAGCGCGAAGAGGATGGCGATGAGATAGCCCACCCCGCCCACCGCGACGATGGCGGAGACGTGGCTTTGGACCAGCGTGGCGGCGAGGGCGAGGGCGGCCAGCGCGAGGGTGATGGTGACCACCGCCAAGAGGGGCGCCTCCTCCGGCTCTGGTGGCGGCGTCGGCAGGACGGGCATCGCCGAGGGGAGGAAGACGAGCCCCGCGACGATGGGCACCGCGATCAGGAAGGTGGCGTAGTGCGCGAGCTTGCCGGTCTGCAGCCGCGCCGCCCATCCGCCGAGCCAGCCCAAGAGGATCATCGTGCCCTCGAAGAGGCGGGAGAAGCCGACGCGCCGTGCGAGTCGGCGCAGCACCTGGTTGGGGGTCTGGGGATCGTCCAGTCCGCCTGGGAACGGTCGACGCTGCAAGAACCAAAGGAAGAGGGTGAGGCCGACGGGGAGGCAGACCAGCGCGGCATAGGTGTAGGGGCGCCAGGGCGAGGGCACCGCGAGGTCCAGCGGATCGAGCGGGAGCGGATTGCCGACGAAGCGGGCCACCGTGGGATGGCCTCCCGCCGCGAAGATCGTCGCGAGCGCGGCGGGAACGAGGACCAAGGCGAGGGGAGCGCCGCGGGGGCGCTCGTAGGCGGCGCGCGGCGGCGAGAGGAAGACGCAGTAGAGCAGGCGCGCGAAGTACGCGACCGAGAGGATGGCCGCACCGAAGGCCGCGGCGATCCAGCCGAGGTTTCCACTGCCGTAGGCCGCGTGGAAGAGAAGCTCCTTCATCCAGAAGCCTGCGGTGGGGGGAAAGCCGGCGAGCCCCAGCGCGAGGACGAGGGTGAGCAGCGCGAGCGCGGGATGTGTGCGCCACAGGCCCCCGAGCGCGCGGATGTCCTCCGCGCCGGTGGTGTGGGTGATCGCGCCGGCCACGAGGAAGAGCCCCGCCTTGGCGAAGGCGTGGAAGGCGAAGAAGAAGACGGCGGCGCTGCGCGCGCCCAGCCCGATGAGGACGATGGCCTGGCCGTAGTAGGAGATCGTCGACCAGGCGAGCACCTCCTTCAGCCGGGTCCGCAGCAGCGCGACCACGCCGCCGATCAGCGCGGTGGTGGTCCCGAAGCCGAGCAGGAGGAAGTCCACGCCCGGCAGGGGGCCGAGCAGGGGATGAAAGCGCGCGAGGAGGTAGACGCCCGAGGCGACGAGCGTCGCGGAGTGGAGGAGCGCGCTGACCGGCGTCGGGGCGATCATCGCCGCCGGCAGCCAGCCATAGAAGGGCAGGAGCACCGATTTCGCCGCGGCGGTGAGGAGGATGCCGAAGGCGACGATCGGCGCGGCGGGGAGCTCGCCGAGCCATCCGACCGGGCGAAGCAGGAGATCGTGCAGCGAGGCGTTTCCGCCCTCGACGAAGAGCACCATCAGCGAGGCGAAGAAGAAGATCCCGGTGCCCGCGGTGAGTACGAGGGAGTGGAGCGCGGCGCGCCGGCTCTCCGGGTCCTGCAGGTGGAAGCCGATGAGGAGGAAGGAGGCGACGCTGATCAGCTCCCAGCAGACGTAGAGGGTGAGGAGGTCGTCGGCGAGCACCACGCCCAGCATCGATGCGACGAAGAAGAGCAGGAGCTGGTGCAGCGATCGGAGCGGCCGCCGATCGCCGTGCGTCTCCATGTGATGCGGCATGTGCGCGGGTACGAAGGCGAGGACCAGCGCGCCGATCGAGGTGACGACGATCGCGAAGACCCACGCCAGCCCGTCCAGGCGAAAGGCGAGGAAGATCCCCCACGCCTCGATCCAAGGAAGTGAAAAGACGATCGTTCCCTCCGTCGGTCGGAGCCAGAGGAGGACGACCGTCTCCGCCGCGAGCAGGAGGCTCCCTGCCCACGCGCCTCGGTTCCTCCCCATCGCTCCGAGCGCGGCGGCGAGGCCGAGAGGTGCGCCGACCAGCAGCGCGAGGAGGACGTCGGACCGCATGGACCCCATCCCCATGCGCCCCGGACGCAACGCGCGGCAAGGCCCGCCGGCCGCCCCGAAGGGTCTGGGACCTGCCGCACTTCCCCGCCCGGAGGGCGATGGGGTAGGTAAGACGGGTGGTTCGGTTCTGCGTTTTCGCTCTTCTCGTTTCCGCCCTCGCCCGGCCCGCGGCCGCCGAGGTCTTGATCGGCGAGGTGGTCGCCGTGGCCGACGGCGACACGATCACCGTGCTCGACGGCGAGCGGCGCACCCACCGCATCCGCCTCCAGGGGATCGACGCCCCGGAGCGCCGCCAGCCCTTTTCCCGGCGCTCCACCGACCACCTGGCCACGCTCGTCTTCCGCAAGCGCGTCGAGGTGCTGTGGGAGAAGCGCGATCGCTACGGGCGGATCGTGGGCAAGGTCCTGGTCGCCCCGGAGGGTTGCGCGGATTGCGCCGCCTCGATCGACGTCGGGCTCGCGCAGGTGCGAAGCGGGCTGGCGTGGTGGTACCGCCGCTACGCCGACGAGCAGCCGGAGGAGGACCGCGCCGCCTACGAGGCGGCGGAGCTCGATGCCCGCGCGCAGCGGCGCGGCCTGTGGGCGGATCCCGCGCCCCTCCCGCCCTGGGAGTTTCGCCGCTCGAAAAGGGGCGGCAAGGACTCAGAGCCCGGGCCGGGTCTCCGCGGACCGCAGCGCGGCGCGGACGGTGAGCGTGACGTTCCCGCGCAGGGCGCGGGAGATCGGGCAGTTCTCCTTCGCTTCCTCGGCGGCCTCCGCGAAGGCCGAGGGATCGAGGCCGGGGACCTCCCCGCTCACCTCCAGCTCGCTCGACTCCACGCGGAGCGCCACCGGGTCGAAGCGCACGCGGCAGCGCACGAAGAGGCGCTCGGGCGGGTTGCCCCGGCGGGCTAGCCCCGCGGCGAGCGCCATCGAGAAGCAGCCCGCGTGGGCGGCGGCCAGCAGTTCCTCCGGGCTCGTCCGCCCGTCGGGCGCCTCGGCCCGGGCCTTCCAACTCAGGCCGAGCTCGTCGAAGGCCCCGCTGCTCGCGGCGCTGGTCGCGCCCTCTCCCGCCTTCAGATCGCCCTGCCAGACGGCCGTGGCCTCTCGCATCGCAGACATGGCGGCTCCCTAGGCGGGCGGCTGCTCCTCGAACTCGCCTTCGACCTGCTCCTCCGAGAGGCCCGGGCGAAGCTCCCAGCCCGTGCAGCCACACATCCCCAGCACGACCAGGTCGTACTTGGAGTGGACCGGGTGGAGGCATTTCGCCTGCTCGGCCGCCATCGGCACGTGCGACGGGCTGGCGAAATACCGGCACGACTTGCAATTGCCCCAGCGCTCCCCTTCCATCCTCGCCTCCGATCGGTCCTTCCGCTTTGAGGTAGGGAGCGTCGAGGAGGGGTGCAAGTCGGCAAGTCGACAAAAAAGCACCAATCATTTCAGACTGATTTCAGCCTCCTTTCAGGTCGACCCGGACGAGAATGGCCTGGAAGGTGGCCGGGACTCGGGACCGGTTGGGAACGCACGGCGTCACGGCCAACTTCTCGCCTCTCGGATCGCCCTCCCCCTCGGTCCGCGGGGTCGGCCCCTTTCGCTCCATCGCGCCAGGAGCGAAAGGGGCCATTTTCTGCTCCGAGTTCCCTGGTTCATAGTGCGGGACATGCACGGCGCGGCCGGGGTGTCCGACAGGGGAAGCGTCTCCGCCTACGTTCTCCCTTTCATCGGGAGGGAGGAGGACCGGTTCCGTCTGGAGCGCGCCCTCCTCGACGGGACCCGCCTGCTCACCCTCGTGGGGCCTTCGGGGATCGGCAAGTCGCGGCTTGCAGCGGCAGGGCAAGCTCCTGCTGGTCCTCGACAACGCCGAGT
>DATGOH010000067.1:0-3120 GCA_035306165.1 Ferdinandcohnia sp. | reverse complement strand
GACTTCACCTCCCAGATCCAGTAGCCGGCGACGAGCTCGCTGGTATTGGGGAAAGGTCCATCCACCACGGTCGTCTTTCCGTCGGCGAAGCGGATCCGCTTCCCGTCGCGGCTCGGCTCGAGGCCGTCGCCGTCCACGAGGATCCCCGCCTGCACGAGTTCCTCGTTGAACCGGCCCATCGCGACCATCATCTCCTCGGAGGGCATCACGCCGGCCTCGCTGTTCTTCGACGCCTTCACCAGGACCATCACACGCATGGGGTCGCTCCTTGTCGAATGCCGGAAGATGGCGGCGCCCTCGCCGCCCGGCAAGGTTTGGACGGCCGGCGGGCACGAAAATCATCGGTCGCCCAGGCCGGTCTCGTCATCCTCCACGAAGGCGCGCAGCGACTCGAGCGCCTCGTCCCATCGGGCGGAGATGCGCTCGAGGTAGAGGCGGGCGAGATCGAGGCGTTCGGGCGCCAGCTCCCAGATGCGCTCGCGCCCCTCGCGCCGGGCGCGCACGAGGCGGGCACGAAGCAGCACTTGCAGGTGCTTGGTGATTGCCTGCCGGGTGACGGAGGCGTCGCGGCTGAGCGCGGTGGCCGACGCCGGCCCTCCGGTAGCGAGTCGATCGAGCAGGCGCAGCCGCGTATCGTCGCCCAGGGCCGCGAAGAGGGGCGCCGCCTCGTTCGGCCGCAGCGCCGTCCTAGCCTTCGACATGGCGCGCGATGTTCTCCATCTGCAGCGTCCAGCCCTCGTCGTTGTCGCGCAGGCGTTCGGCGCGCTGCTCCGGGGGGATTCGGTCGAAGCCGGACTCCACCATGCTCAGGCGCGTCCCCTCGGGAACCTCTTCGAGGCGAAACTCGACCCGGTTCCAGAGCGCGGGATCCTCCTCCTGGGGATCCTGGGGCCAGCGGAAGACGAAGAGGACCTCCGGCACCATCTCCTCGATGCGCATCGGCCACGACGTGCCCTCGTGCCCAGGGTAGGTGCTCGTGACGTTCACGGTGGCGCCGGGCTCGAAGGCTCCGTCGATGCGCGCCCGGAACCAGGTGCCGAACTCCTCCGCCTGCGTCAGCGCCCGCCAGACCCGGCTGCGGGGGGCCCGAAGGACGACGGTCTTTTCGATTCGATCGGTGCTCATGTGCAACCTCCTAGTTGCACATCTTGGACCCCGGCCCGGGGCCTCGGCAAGTCGCGATGAGGAAAAAAACGGAGCAGCCCCGTCCGTGGCAGGTCGCTCGCCGACCAGGTGGGTTGGAGGGGCGCGGGCCGAAGGCTGCTAGATTGAAGCGGAGAAGAGTGGCGCAGGCAGGGGCGCGATGGCGGGCAAGCTCTTCACCATCGGATACGAGAAGCGCACGCTGGAGGAGTACCTGGCCATCTTGCGGGATGCGGGCGTGACGCTCCTGGTGGACGTGCGCTTCAATCCGCTCAGCCACAAGAAGGGCTTCTCGAAGAAGGCGCTCGCGCAGGGGGCGGAGGCGGCGGGCATCCGCTACGCGCACATGCCCGAGCTCGGGATTCCGAGCGCGCGCCGCAAGGGGCTCGAGACCCGGGAGCAATTCGACGAGCTCTTCGCGGCGTACGCCCGCGAGCTTCCCAAAAAGCGTGAGCCGCTCGAGCGGCTGCGGGCCTGGCTCGACGAGGGCGAGCGGGTGGCGCTCACCTGCTTCGAGCGCGAGGCGGATCGCTGCCACCGACGCTACGTTGCCGAGGCGCTGGGGGACGAGGTCCAGCACCTCTGACGCCCTGCGACGGCGCGGCCGCCTGCCGTCGTGATACATCTTCCGTCGCGCGAGATCGTGGATGCGGACGGGCCGAGACAGGCGCAGGTTGCTCATGGCGATCGGCGTTTCGCTGATCGTGCACGGCCTCTTGCTCGGGGTGCGTCCAACGCGCGCGCCGACCCCTTCGCAACGGGCGAGGCCGATCGAACTCGAGGTCGTGTACGCGCCATCGATCGCCCGCCCCAGCCCGGACCGCCCGAGCCGGCACCGGCCGGTGAAGGCGAAGGGCGCCAGGTGCGGCGGGAGGAACCCACCGACCTGGGCCCGGACGCCTTCCGGCGGCTCGACCTCGACTACCGGCCACGGGTCGAGGCGGAGCCCGGCGCCGACGAGGCTCCCGACGGTCCTGCATCCACCGACCCGCGCGAAGAGGCGCGTGCAATCGAGGAACGGCTCGAGACGTATTTTCGCGACCGGCGCGCGGAGGAGCATGCGCGGACGCGGGTGCAGCCGGAGGTCGCGGAGCTGCGGAAACGGCTGGAGCGGCGATTCACCATCCCGATGGAGGTGCTGGAGGAGGTCCCGACGGACCACAACCTCGGGCTGAGCGATGCGTTGCGGGTCTACGCAACCCAGGCGGAGCGCTACGCGGCGACCGGAAACCCCTACGGCGACGGACTCCTCGCCCCGGGCGCGCCGGAGGGTCCCGAGACCATCGCCTCGGAGATCTTTCGGCTGCAACATGCGGACGCGGAGCTCGAGCCCCCGATCTCCTCCACCACGGCCACGGTCACCACCCTGGTGGTGCGGATCGAAATCCTGCGCACGGACGAAGGCTTCGAGGCGCGGGTGCTGGAGAGCAGCGGCGTGCCGCGTTTCGACGCGCTCGCCCTCGAGCAGGTCCGGCGCGAGCTCGCCCGAGTCACGCTGCCGCCCGACGTGCGGCGCATGCGGTGGGCGCTCGCCAGCACGCTGCGCGTCACCCCGCCCGGGCCGACGATCGGCCGTAGCATCGACCAGGCCTTCATCCCCCAGGAGTGCTTCTACCCCGGGAGCAAACACCAGTGGTCCCGGGTGTATCTGGAAGCGCTCTACCTCGACTGAGCTCGGCCGGGGTACCTCGGCGGGGCGGAGCGGTGCGGCGCATGACGTGCGGGACGGACGCATGATCGTCCGGCGGCGGTCGAAGCCGCGGCCGATTCCATGGAGGCGATCCACGACCACGCCATCATCGGCAACTGCCGGGCGGCGGCGCTCGTATCGAAGCGGGGCACGATCGATTGGCTCTGCTGGCCGCGCTTCGACAGCCCCTCGGTCTTCGGCGCGCTCCTCGACGATCGCGCCGGGCACTGGAGCCTGCATCCGACCGCGCCGTTCGTGAGCCACCAGCGCTACCTGCCCGGGACGAA